>JAGQWR010000195.1 GCA_020437105.1 Saprospiraceae bacterium | reverse complement strand
ACCCATCCAAAACATACATCGTATTGCCATCCGCGCTGATCTGCATACACTTCGAGTTCATGCCTACCCGGGTGATTAGCGTCTTTGTTTTGCCAGCTATATCGATCGAATAGAGCCTTTTGTCAGCAGCGTTGATGTAATACAGGGCATTCCCGCCGGGATGGATGGCGATAGCGGCGATTTCTCCCAAGCCCGTCATCTCCCAACTTCCTGCCGTTCCATCACTGGTGTTTATCGTTTTGATGGACCCATTTTGGGTAGAAAGGTAGACCAGATTCCCGGCAGGGGCGAGCACGGCATCCACTATTGTTTCTCCGGCTAAAGGATAAACATTGCTTGAATGAGCTGTAGGATTGCCTGCCACGAAACCGGAAGGAGAGTCCTGGATACCGAACAGCTTTTTCCCATCTGCACTGAAAAATAAAGATCGTATTTCCGCAGTCAGGCCCATGTCAAATGGAATGACCAGCTTGTTTCCCAGATCAATGGTGGCCATTTTTGTAGCTGAATTCGTCGAAACATATAACTGGTAACCGTCCGGGTGGAATTCCATATCCACTACTTCTCCATCCAATTCAAAGGTTTTCTCCACCCGGTTGGTAAGGGTGTTCACCACCGCAATCGTTTTGGAATCCGCAAAGGAGAGCATGACCTGGTTTCCGTCGAGGCTGACCTCACTATTTGCCGGTCCTACCTGATCTCCACCGGAATTGGTAGCCACCGCATGCGTATAAACCTCTACCTTTTTTGTATTCATATTCACCTTGGCAAGCACGTTATGGCCGTCAGAGTGAATTTGACTTTCTTCGACTATCGGCACATAGGCCCGCAAAGCGGAATCCGGCACTTCCTCTTCCTGTTTTGGAATTGGTCCTGCAATAAAATTGCCCCGGCTTACCGGGTTGCTGCCAACCTTTATATCACTTGACCAGGCATTGGTTTCCAGATTGAGGTGTGCCACTTCATCGGATCCCGGATCGCTGACATAAAGCGCACTCCCATCCTGGCTGATGGACATCCCGCCCGGGAAGGAGCAGAGGCTGCTGATGGCGGACGACAATTCATCGGTTGCCGTATCAATGATACTTATTTGGCTGTTCGACTCTTCCGCCACATACACCTTGGAGCCATTCGGGGAGAGGACTACATCCACTGTTTTATTGGCAAAGTTGATGGTTTTCAGGATCGTATTGGATGCTGGTGAAACCACAATTATTTGCCCCCCGTTTGCCGTTTTTGCGGCAACATAGATCTTGGAATCGCTTTTCTTTTCCAGAATGGCAATCCCTTCCGGACGGCTTATTGCTCCGACAGCCAGATCAGCTTCCTGCTCGTAAGTACCGGCAGCATTCATTTTAAAAACATGGACATTGCCATTACTGGAAATATCGTTGCCGGGTATATAGATCGTACCGTCAAAGGCTATGGCAATGGCATCCGGGTCGTACCCCACTGAAAAAGCCTGAAGCTCCAGAAAGGTTTTGGCATCAAAAATCCGTAGCATCGGGTTATTGATGCTTCCCGGATCGCGGGTAGTAACAACCACCCTCGTATTGTCGGGGCTCACGGCCACAGCCAGGGGAAGGCCGCTTACGGAAAAGGTGTGCCTCACCGTATTGGTATAGGTATCGATGACACTAAGCGTCTGATCGCCACCGTTACCGATATAGACCCGGGCATTATCCGGGCTGACGGCTACCGTACCGGGAGATTCGCCTACCGGGATACTGACTTCCGTTTGGCCAAATTTTTCAGAAGACAAATTGACCACACTTACTGCATTCACGTCCTGATTGGGGATGTAGGCGTAGGTGGAGGGGGGTATTGTCGGCGTAGCAGGAGAAGTTAGTTTCCATAGTCGTTGCCCATGCTTACCATCATTCGCGACAAAGTATAGTGTGTCACCAACTACAGTAAAAAGACAGGGCATCGAACTGCCCTCAGGATTAATGTCCATCACCATTTTCGTACCCTCGTTGGTGCCATCGCTCTTCCACAACTCATTACCATTTGCCTTACTATACGCTAAAAAGTAGAGCGTGCCATTAAAGTCTATAAAATTGTTAGCACTCCTCACACCGTTGCCGTTAACATCCCTGACCAAAACTGTACCGTTTGAAGTACCATCGCTTTTCCACAAGTTAAAGCTATTCTCGTCGGTTTTAGCGTTAAAGTACAGTGTGCCGTTGATATTAGTAAATCCCTGTGGGAAGGAACTTCCGGTGGGATTAATATCTATAACCAGAACAGGGGTACCAGTCTCATCAACTTTCCATAATTTTATTCCTTTTTCGCTACCCCCATTCGCTGAAAAATAGATGGTACCATTGAAATCGATCAGGTTATCCGGAAAGAACGTCTTATTCGGGTTAATGTCCGTTGCCAAAACAGGTGCTCCTGACTCGTCGATTTTCCACCATCTGTATCCGGTTCTTTTAGGATTATTTGTAAAGTATAGGGTATTCTTTAACACGGTTAAATTTCCATATTGATTATTGGTGTCCTCGATTTTTTCGAGCTTGCCGGCTTCATCAATTTTCCACAATTCTTTATCCATTCCTGCATGGATAATAAAGTAAAGATTACCATTTACATAAGTTAAATCGGAAAATCCGGATATCAGGAATCTACCGGGGCGCCAGTTTTTGACCATAACCGGGGTGTCAGTTTCGTCGAGTTTCCATAGCTCCTGACCATAAACTCCACCGTCGGCTACGAAATACAGCGTGCCGTTTATGTTGGTTAAATTTTTAATGTCAATACCGCGCTTCCGCTTTACTTTTCCCTCAGGCATATTGACATTGACCGTCTGCGGCACACCGGTTTTATCGATTTTCCACAGTTTGGCACCTGATGTTTTCCCATCGCTAGCTGTAAAATACAATATGTCGCTTACGGTTGTTAGATGATCGGGCGTAGCTCCCCTCACTCCGGCCGCCAGCTCTTTGATCGTTACAGCCCAACCGTTTTCGTCGATTTTCCACAACCTCACGCCCTTATTTTGATCAACAAGGGCTGTAAAATAAAGTGTACCATTAAATTCGGTCAAATGGTTAATAAAAGAACCTGCCTGAGGCGCACGCGCTCCAAGATAAATGACCATTACAGGGCTAAGAGTGTTGTGCTCTTTCATAAGGTGTTTAATTGTAGGATCAGTTCATCCAAGGAAAATAAAGGAGGTCTATTTGCTGGTAAACGTTTACCTAAGAATCAACAATTATAATAAAAACGGGAAAAATTTTATAATCACTCCAAGGGGAATGGAGGGCCGTATCATCCCGGCTATGTGGTCGTTAATACCAGGCAGATCGTTGCAATAAAACTACTGAGCAAGATCGTTTAATCGAAATGCGATAGTCGTCAGGTAGTGCTTGGGCCAACTGGCGCTTCTTCCGGACTCAAGGCTTTTTTTCCTTCTCCAGGGAAGCTCTTTTCTCTCGTAGTCGAAAGTTCTGCTCGCCAGCGGTAAATCAACGCGGGGCCTATCGGCCAGTTTAGTAATACCGGCACATTCGTAGCTCATCTCTACGGTCTGGAGCATAAAGGATTTTTCATACTCTAAGTAAATTTATTTTCTCTAAACTTACTGTCCAATTAAATATAGTAACTCCGCCTGAGAGGCGAGTCTGGAGTCGGAACATAAGTTTAGGACTATCCTGAGGTGCTATATCTAAAAACATATAAATATGTTTTAACACAGTTTTTTATACGCATATCCATATAATTCATCAAAATTCGCTATATTTATATTCAAAGGCATATAAAATGAATGCATTAGCGGAATTTGTAAAGGCTAAACGGAAGCAAATTGGACTAACTCAAGAAGAATTTGCAGAAAAAGCCGGGGTCGCATTAACGGTTATCAGGAAGATTGAACAGGGGAAAGATAATCTCAACTTATCAAAAGTGAATCAGGTTTTGCTAATGTTTGGTCATGTTTTAGCTCCCATAAATGTAAAAGATGCGGCGAGGAATAGTGAATTATAAGAATGAGTTGGCTGGTGTATTGACTGAAGAAGATAATGGTGAATACCTATTTACTTATGACGACAAGTATATTCAAAATCATCCCCGGCAGTTCATTACCTTTCAAATGCCTGTATCCCGGCAAACCTACAGAAGCAAACGACTATTTCCATTTTTTGATGGGTTGATTCCAGAAGGTTGGTTATTGAATATTGCTGCTGAAAGTTGGAAGATCAATAAAAACGATCGAATGGGGCTATTGCTGGCATGTTGTCAAAATTCAATTGGAGCAGTAAGTGTTCATCCAATTAAAGAGAAGGATAATGGGTAAATGTTTGTACTGCTATAAGAAGCTGGATGCTAATCATTCTGGTGATTACCACCCTCCATGTATTAATGCATTCTACGGAACCACAGAGGCCCCAAACTTGCCCTACAGGTTATCGGAACTGGAACATTTGGCAAAAGAGGCAGCTTTCTTGTCGATATCCGTACCAGGGGTGCAACCTAAACTGTCTTTAGGATGGATTAAAACAGAATTGGAAAATGGACAGACCGGGCGCTTAACTATTCTGGACGCATTGGATGGTCATTACATCATGAAACCACCCAATGCAGTGTACCCGCAAATGCCAGAAAACGAACACCTCTCTATGAAATTGGCAGCTCTTTTTAAAATAGATGTCGTACCTCATAATATGATTCGTTTAGCATCTGGCGAATTGTGTTACATCACCAGGCGCATTGATCGAAAACAAGACGGATCCAAAATACATCTGATCGATTTTCTGCAAATTCTTGAGTTGGAAGATAAGTACAAGGGTACTATGGAAACTGTAGGAAAAACTATTGGTGAATTATCAGAAAATATCTTGTTAGACAAGTTGCGTTTTTTTGAATTGGCTGTTTTTAATTACATTATTGGGAACAACGACATGCACTTGAAAAACTTTTCGATGTGGCTAACGGATATCGGTTGGGTACTTTCGCCTGCGTATGATCTTTTAAACGTAAAAATAATCTTACCCAAGGATAAAGATGATATGGCATTGTTATTTGGCGGAAAAAAGGAAAACTTCAGTAAAGTTTATTTCGATCGGTTTGGAAAAGGTTTAAAACTAAATGACAAACAAATAAACGCTGTCTATAAAAGATTGGATAATTGGTTGCCCAAAGCTTCACAATTAATAGATATGTCTTTTCTGACTCCCGACTTTAAAAGAGCATATAAAGAATTAATTTCTACACGTGTACTACTATTTACCTAATGGGGACTTTAAATTACATTCCCCGATGGTCAGGTTTACCCGAATCGCTTGTACCCACTGCTCGGAAATATTCATTAGCACAAACATTATTATGGAAACCCTGGTAAAATCCACTTTCATGTTTAATTGTTTTCGCAAATCTATCGTCAACAATGTTGTTATACTTTTGAAGTGTTCCTTAATTATTGCCTTTATTTCAGTACTTGCATTTCCACTAAAGGCTTTCAACACTATTGAAATTGCTCAGGAAGCCGAGAATGGCTACTCCTACTCTGGGCCTGGCACACCTACAATTAAATCCCGTGTTTTTGCTTCTAATCAAAAAACGCTTTGGGTAAATGAAGTAGGGGCTGAAACTTTTTGGGATATTACAATTCCCGCAGCCGGGGATTATTCCCTCCTCGTAAGGTACAGCAATGATGACACTGGGGCCTTGGATGATATTAGCGTTAGAGTAAATGGCAATTTGGTGGGAAACTTTGAAAGCCAGGATACAGGAAGTGGAGGAAATGGCTGGAATGTTTTTGTGGAATCGCCCGTTATTTCTCTAGGACAATTAGTGGCAGGTACAATTACTTTGTCCTTGAGTTTAGATGCGGATGACGGATACGGAATCGAGTTTGATTTGCTAAGTCTCACTGGAACCAATATTCAAGCCCCTTCCGCCCCCTTGCTTGCTTCCCCTACAAACGGAGCTTCAGACATTATATCAGATTTTTCACTTGAATGGAATCCTTCGCCAGGGCTTAATTCGTACCGGATTCAGGTTGATGACGAATCTGATTTTAGTAGCCCCGAAGTGGATACCTCCGGATTGATGAATACAGAATTTCAGGTGAATGGATTAGATGAGGGAACAACTTATTTTTGGCGCGTACGAGCGTCAAATACATGTGAAAACGGTCCTTGGTCAATGCAGTGGATGTTTTCTACGGAATGCCTCGTATTCGCCGATATAACTATAAACGGCTCCGCAGATTTTTGCAATGGTGAAAGTATTGAATTGACTGCCTCAGGTGGTATTGACTATTTATGGTCCAATGGGGAAACGACCCCCTCCATTACGGTAAGCACATCAGGAGTGTATATGGTTACTGTCAGTAATAGTGTAAATTGTGTTGCTTCCGATGCAGTCAATGTTACCGCTTCAACAGCAAATGGGCCTTACTACCATCCTCTCCAGAATTTCGATTTTTATGTGGACGAGGTAAAAAAATTCTACAATTTCTTTGGCGGAAATTCAGGCGTGGTAAATGATGTTGAATTCGAACTCGCATACGACACCTCTGAAACCCGAACCAATTACGGCCGATCCTTGAAAATCACTTATGAGGACCTGGATAATTACAGTATTTATGTGGAATCCTTTGAGCGAAGTTGGTTTGATACTAGCACCTCCTTTAATCTTAAAAATTTGTTTCCCGATTTTACTAATGCAGCCCTTCAAAATAGACAAATTGATTCAATCGTTTTCTTTTGCAAATTGACACTTGACAGCGAACCACTCACCTTGCAGGTAAAATTAGAGGATGCCAATGGAGGTGCAGGTACAATAAATCAGCTTATTCAACCTGACACTCAATGGCAACGGTTTGCTTTTGCACTTGATGATTTCATTGGGAATTTCGACCCTACAATTGCAAAATTAGTCGGGCTGAACTTCGACCAAGGATTGGGGCAAAATAACAGTAGCAGTGGAGTTTTTTATTTAGATGACATATACCTAGTGGAAAACTGTTTCCAAAAGCCCGTGTTTTCTAGCCCTGAAGATATGATGGCCTATTTAAATGAAATAAGCTTCCGCTACTTTTGGATGGCCACAGAGCCGGACTCAAAATTCGCCCTAGACCGCCACGTATGGAAAGACTTGGTCTCGACGGATGCTATCGGCTTCTCACTAAGTGCCTATGTCATTGCCCACAAAAATGGTTGGATTGACCCTCAATTATTAGAGGGCAGAGTAGAACATATCCTGACATATCTACTTGATTCTTGTTCCCACGCTACCAATGTTGATAGTGTTATCAATAACCCTCTAGGTTATGTATCAATAAACGGTATCTGGGCACATTTCCTTGACGATAAGACATTGGCCAGAAAGGATGACGAGACGGAATTTTCCATTTTTTCCACAGCATTATTGTTGGCCGGCGTTATCACCGCAGCAGAATATTTTGATTCAAACCCAACTATCGTCGCAAAAGCAGATTCCCTTTATCGAATGACTAACTGGAATTTCTTGCTTCGCCCCGACGGGCTGATGAACTATGACTGGAAACCTGAAACTGGCTTCTCGCCCTTTTATACCGATTGGTTTTCGGAGGAACTGGATTTGGCGTTCCTACTTGGCATCTCTTCACCAGAACCTGCCAATAATTTAGCATTCAACCCTTATTTGCTGGAGGGCTACCGGAAGCCGCTCTGCCTCGATGGAAATTACGTTTACTCAGCACCAGGTGCAAATTTCACTTATTATTTCCTACAAATGTATGCCCGCTTTGACGAGCAGACTCAACGTTTTCAGAACTCCAGAAATGCTTTGCTAAATGATATTGCTTTTTGCCAGAATGAATACGAAACGCTAGACTACAACTCATTGATCTTCGGCACAACAGCTTGCGAAGGTCCAGATAGTGCCGCAATGGTTATCATCGGCACTGATACATCTTTTATTTCCAATTATCATGCTTATGGTTACTGCTGCAAATTCGACCAACACAATACCGGAAATGGGACCGTTGCCTGTTATGGTAGTGGTTCGGCAGCCCTTTTTCTGCCTCAGGAAGTGAAAGATCTTTGGAGCTATTTCTACAACGATCTCGACGAATCGTTTTGGGACGAATACGCCTATGGTTTTTGGTCGCCCATCTTTGGTATGCCGGATGCGTTCCACCTGGCCACAGACAGCACCTGGGATACTTTAGTAAACAATTTGGGATTCAGAGGGCCCTGGCTTTCAACTCCCCGATTCGGCATTGATGTCGGGCCAATGATCATGAATATTGACAGTTACCTGGCGGAGGCAGTTGGCAACCCTTCTGTTAGGGATTATTTTTCTAGCAATTCATTAATTGCAGGGAATCTCTCCCAATTTGATTCCCTGGTTCCTACCGATGAATTGATGTCTGCTGTAGCCATCTCGCTGCTATCAGACGAAACTGTGTGTGAGGGAGAACAGCAAAATTTCGCAGCAAGTTGGGAAGACGGGGGTGATGCACCTTTATTTGAATGGTATTTAGATGGAGTACTGGAACAAAGCGGGGTAGATACCCTTTTTTCTATAACGGCTATACCAGGCATTCACTCAATATTTTGTAAAATGACTTCCGATGAAGATTGTATTGAGGGCCAGGTAGCGATGTCTGATATTCTTACTGCCTATGTTTTGCCAGTCGACACAATGACCGTAACACTTATGGCATCAGCTAATGAAATCTGCGAAGGTCAGTCAGTTATTTTTGAGGCCGTACTTACCAACGGGGGAAATTCTCCAGTGTTTGAGTGGTTCGTAAATGGAATAGCCACTGGCAATACGGAGCAGGTTTTTGAAACCTCTGATTTAATAGTCGGAGAGCATTCGATCACCTGTAAAATCACCTCTTTGGAGGAATGTGTTGCTGAGCCAACGATAATGTCCGCGCCTATAATTGTGCAGGTATTTCCTCTGCCAATGATCGATACCCTTTTTTCAAATACGCCAATATGTGCTGGAGACACGCTAGAAATTTCAGTGTTTTCGGATGGCCTATCTTATGAGTGGATTGCACCAACTGGCAATGTCTACACCCTGCAAACAGTTCTTATTCCCAATGCAAGTGTTTGGGACTCGGGTATTTGGAACCTTTCAATAAGCAGTTTTGAGAGCTGTGCTACCATGGTTGAATTGGAGATTATTGTGGATAGTTTGCCAATTGTTTCTATTGACTCAAGTTGCCTACCTGATTCAATATTGGCTTCTGCACTACCTTTTCCTCTTGCCAGTTGTGGCATTCCATCTGGCGGGATTTTTACTGTTAATGGTGAAGTCACAAATACAATTTCCGAACAACTGATGGTGGGGAGTTTAGAGATCGTCTATTCCTATACGGATACCAATAGCTGTACTGGGTCAGCTTCTATTTTAATAGATATTATATCAGGGAACAAAACAATATGGGGTGAGGATTTCCAATTCACAATTTTTCCTAACCCTTCTAATGGATTGTTTATTGTGTCCATTGAAGGAATCAAAGGCCCTCTACAAGTATCGTTATTCGACCCACTAGGTAGAGAAATTGAAAAACAAAATGTGAGTTCTAGCGAGCTAGACAAAACAGTGCTCGACTTTCAGTACTTGCCATCGGGAATTTATTTTTTCCTAATTGAACAAGGGGGCAAATACTTGATTACAAAAGTAGCCATTGTGAATTAACAAAAGCTAAAAGGCGGTTTGAGTGTATCCGTCCGAGGAACTACATCTATGAATTCAGATTTTTCCAGTTATGAGGGAGCCATTGGTCTATTTGATTGATTGGCGTAGTTCCAATACTTTGGAGTACGTCTTTGAGCCAATCCCAGGGATTGACATCCATGGTTTTGCAGCTTGCAAAAAAGGAGTACATCATAGCTGCTCTTTTTGCACCCTGATGAGTGTAGTTACCCCAAAAAATAGGACAACAATTTAAGCCAATAAATCTGCTTAAATTAGTTGTCTTCAAAAATTCAAAACAAAGGTCGTTTTAGAAACGCTGAAAGAAAGTCAACCGCTCAATGAAATTGCGGCGAAATACAAATTAGGGCCGCCCCGGATTAGTAAGCAAATTCAATCAAGCACCGGCTTATTAAAAGATGTCCTTCCACTTGATGGTTTCCCCGTTTTGTGGCAATATTTTTCTTTATAGTCCGGGTTCTTATATTTCGACCACAGTTTAAATGCCTCCGGACTAAAAGGCTTGCCAGGATTAAATGGAATTTCTATCCCTGTTCTAATACAATAGCCGACGGAAACTTTACCCTTATTTACGGCTACCCTTCTTTCTCCAAATAACTGCTCAATCTCATCAACCTCAATGGTTGATCCTACATATTCCTTTTTCAACAGGGATTTTTTGAAGTTGGCTGTCTTTTTAAATACTAATTTACTTTCATTGATAACCTCATCCAGAAAAAACGTAGCTTGCTCATCTAATGAATTACTTTCAGAAAGAAAATTGGCCACCTTACCAAGGGTTGACCTCATTTCGGTTACCACCCCAAATTCAATATTGTAGTTCATGGAGAAATCATACAAATTCATGGATGTCAATATAGACGTCCTTTCATTAGCATAAACCTTTGCATGTAATCGCTCATTATACCTTATTTCTACATCCATAAATTCTTGAAAGAATTCCAGGTCTTCTCTGGAAATGCTTCTGGATTTATCCACAACATTCTTACCAAAAACAATAGTCAATTTGGGAAGGTCATCTTTTCGACTACGGAGAATAGCTTTTATCCTATCATGCAGTTTAATATAGGGAGAAACAATAAATAAGTCTTGAACTGCAAAACGAATTAGATTTTCTACTGCGCTATTTAATTCACTATCTTTTACCAGTTTTGCCATTACCATTAATTATTTTGCTAGCAATCAAAGTATCGAGTCATCGAATACTTCTTGAAATCATTTTACTATTTCTCCTGAAAATTGGGTAGTATCTATGAAGCGAATAAAATTCACGACCAAGTTTATACGTAAAGTAGTTTTCCATGCGCTTAGTGGCCGATACACGGTCCAAAAATTGCCCGTACGTAAGAGTTTCAAGTCAATCAAATCATCTGCTTAAAATACTCGCGCGTCTCCTCATCGGTACAATAAATATAACACCCCTTCATCCCACGAGTCATCAGTGTTCGGTATGTATTTTTGATGATGTCGTCAAGTAACTTTTTTGTTGTGCCCGGATCTTCTTTCATCCCCTTTTTCCATCCGAAAACAGTCCGGTCATCAGGAGCTCGTTTGCTGGCATCCGTAATTACTACACCATCCCTTACAATAAGATCATCCCCAATAATAACCCCTACATAATCCACCTCCAGACCTTGAGCAGTATGAATACAACCAATTTCTGTAACTGAGTTAGGGTCAATAATCCATAGTCCTCCATAGTCCCCAAGATTCCATTGCATCTTGAAATTATTATCGGGAAATTCTATATCAAATGCATTCTTGTCTTTTTTACTCTTCCAAGGCCAACAATAACCTGCTACCAATCTCGCTTTATTGTTCACTTCATTTTTGTGGTAGATAACCTCCTGTAAGTCCGTAGGATTATCAAATATCCGGAAATCATACTCAAAATCTAAGTTACCCAGGGTTTTATTGGCTGTATCTCGCAGTTGTAGGGTATTGTCCAACCAGGCAAGGTATCCGTCTGATCCATTACAACGGAATTGAGACTCTAAGTTTAATTTGTGGATTTTAATTCCTTTCTCATTTGCAAACTGCTCAATTAGTGCAGGCTCTCCATAATCGTCAAGGTGTATACGCTGCTTCTCATCGATAAAGAATATGGAAAAACAGGAGGCATCCAGTATCTCTTTGATCTGATTATCTCCTCGCCTTAAAAAACCAGTACGTTCGGTTAACCGATGAGCTTCATCTATTATTAAAGTTGACATAGAACTCGGCTCAGCCTTAATAAAAGAGCCAGAACCTACGAAAAGTGACTTCAATTCAACTTTGCGTTTATCCCCAGCCAGTTTCTCGAAATAAACGTCTCTGGGAGCGGATGTCTTGGTTACATATTGCGAGATAATTCCTTTGCGATTTAGCTCCACTAATAGATTGATGGCAACCACTGATTTTCCAGTACCTGGCCCTCCTTCTACGATTAAGACATTCTTGCTAGTAGGAGTCGAACGATGCGCAAGAAAGAGCGCGTTTTCATAAACGACTTTCTGATCATCGATCATGACAAACTCCTGATTGCCTTTGATCATATTCCTCAGACTATCAGCCAGGCTTTTGGTTGGTCTGATTTTTCCATGATCAATACGGGAAATCACGTTGGAGCTATCTCCTGAATGAATATGTTCTTTTATATAAGATTGCAATCTTCTTGCATCAGGTTTCAAGAAGACCGGAGCTTTATCCAGATAGTATTGATAGAAAGTATGGCCAATGGTTTCATCAGGAATATAATTATGTAAATACGCGCAAGGGAATAGCTGTATCTTTTCCTCCTCAACTGTGGCATTAAAAGAGAGTAATAGCGCAGCATACGACCATGCCTGGTAAGAAGGATGACTGGTTTCAACAAGGCTTCCTCCTAAAATTGTTTTCACGAGGCCATCTTTTGAAGTAATCTGTGCCTCTTGCCACTGCTTTAATTCTACAATAACAATACTGTCCTGGCTCCCCTTCTTCCCCCCAATAATGAAATCTATCCTTTTTGAGGTTTGTGGGATATGATATTCGATACACACGCTACAATCATCTGGAATTTGCGGATCGTTTACGACGATCCCCATTGCCATTAGAGAGTTATTAAAAGACCGCAATTCATTCGGCGCTACTCTTTTGCCTGCATACTTCTTGATACTTTCGGAAACGATATTACCAATATCATTAGTCAAAATATCTTCCCAGAATGCCCCCTTACTCTTGTGATAAACGATCATAGGTCTGTGTACTTAGTAGCAGTATCTTTCGACTTGGAAACAGGGTACTTTTCTGCATTAGCAGCTATTTTCTCAAGGACTATTTCCTTGACATCGAACTTATGTTTTTCTGCAAGAAGGAAACAAAAAGCAAAGATGTCTGCCAGTTCCTCCTTTAGCCTTTGCCGGTCAACCTGCTCTGATTCTTCAATCCCTTTCCAAAGGAAGAGCTCATTCAATTCGCCCGCCTCGATAGAAATAGCAGTTGCTAAGTTTTTGGAGTCGTGGAATTGTGCCCAATTACGTTCATCTCTGAACTTGAGGAGTACTTCCGTGATCTGCTGGATGTCTGTCATGAGTGCAATACTTTGCAATAAATCTAGTAAAATATCTTGTCAAAAGTATTTAGGGGGTATGGACAATTAGTGTATTACTATTTGTCAAGGTATGTTCCAGGTATTATGATTGGTAGAGATGAGGGATGAAGAGTCCAACTGATTGATGATTGGTAATGTAAATCGATTGAGATGAAGCCCATTAATTGATTTGATTTTAAGCGATTTTATGAGGATGTATAGATTGAAAGTCTCTAAAACGAGAAAAAGCCCACACCAATTCAATGATGCGAGCTTTCCACAATGTGATCCCAGCCGAGAAACCAGGATTAGCTCGCGCTGATCCTATTGGCCTCCGTGGTCCAAAAACTCAGACCCGGGCATTTTATGCCTTTGGTTCTTTTTCCGTCCCGCCAAATGCTCAAGCAGAGCTTGGCATTTTTCGAAACGAAAAAAGACCCAAGCCTTTACAAGGCAAGGGTCTTCGTTTTCTCAAGTGATCCCGACAGGCTCAGTAGAGCACGGATTTAGTGAGGTTCAAAGGGATATCGCCTTTCGATACTTTCGATCGATTTGAAAGTGTTCACAAAATCTAGGATTTGTTCCACAATGGGTTCGGGGATTAACTTTGATTCGAACCTTCAAAATCCTCACTCCCAACCATACTTAGGTCCGATTTCCAGCAGGCTCAGGAAGTGGCGTATTTAGTGGGGTTCAAAGGGATATTTCGATTCCAGACTTTCGATCGATTAGGTCTAGGAAAAAGAATTTTGACCAAATGCTGAGACATAAATCCTTTGAATCAGTCAAACGAACTCTAGCCGGTATTTTGTTGGTGAGGATGCTCAACAAAGGGTCTGGATTTTGAGAATCCAATTAACGTGGCACTTTGAGGAGATACTTATATTTAGGTCCATCTACGAATAAGGTGATTTCATCTTGATCATACGCGTATAATATTTGATGTTTTAAACCCTCTCTGCCATCTCTTTCTTTTACCAATTCAGCTTCGTTCAAATTGTATATCCCATAAAATACTGGCCTATCCTTCCCGGCAACCGCTAACTCATCAAAAATCACCAAATTGGGTTCGCTGTAGACTATTGCCGGAGGCTTTTCAGGCTTCCTTCCTTTGAGCCCTCCTGCCAATGCGGCTAAAGTAAATTGAATAGCGACTCCCTGCTCACAAAGATGAGATCCGATTTCGACGAAATTTAATATAGGAAATCGATCTAACCCAGGAGAGCTTATAAAGTCTTCCAATTGTTGCCCATATCTGGCCGAGGGAAAGATAATTCCCTTAAATCCAAACTCTCTTGCCCATATCCCTATGGCATCGGTAATTTCATTAGACGTATTGGGGTTCATGATAGAAATAAACATTTCCCAGACAGGAATATCCGGAAGTTTAAGATGATGCCAAACCGCTGGCAAGACAGGAGCTAAATAAAGTATGTCCTCGAAAAAGGTTCTATGTGCCAGGATTAGTTTAGAATTATCTTTTTCCAGGTTATCCCGCCCTCCGGCATAATAGAGCGATTCATCCAATGCAGCATCAACCGTAAGACCAAAATAGTAACCAATCGTTCCAGGTGGACTAAACCGCTCCGAAGCATCAATTTTCGCCTGCCTTTTCTCCCATGTTTTTGGAAAATCCTCGCCTCCAAAAAAATGTTCTTTTGAATGTACTCGATAATTCGATATTAAGGCAGTTCGAATTTTTGCATGCTCTATTGCCTGAATTGGCCACCCTTTATTTTGGCCAGAAATAATATGTCCTCTTATTGTGGGATGCTCCCGTTTAGCTATTTGTTCGTGATACACGTAATATTCGATCTCCGGAACCTCTCTGGTCTCTTGGCTTCCGTCGTGTAAGCCAATCACGGTGCCGTCTTCTAATTTCTCATGATAATACATCCTTTAAAAAATTTCCTTTGACTTGAGGGCTTCTATAAAAAGAAGAAGTCCCTCACTAAACATTTCCAGATGGCTTCTGCGCATGCTTTCCACAGTAGGCTTCGATGTGCTCTTTTCTGTATCTAAATCTCAAGTAAATCATAACAAGGCCTCACTAGAGCCAGGTATTAAATTACTATAAAAATTGCCACTTTAATATTATTGATGTAAATAAAATAATTTGTAAGAACAAACATCCCCAAGAAATTTTGCCCCAGGATCGTAGAAACCCATATTTCCAGAAGATATGAAGGAGAATTGGGACAAAAGCTGTGAAAGCTCATGATACATTTCCGGTACGAATTCATTTCGGATTCGAACCATCGAAGTGCTCATTGTCAAGCATACTTGGGGCTGAAACTCGGCAGACTTTGAAAAGCGTAGGTTTAGTGGGGTTCAATTAAGTATTCTATTAATTGCCCTAGGTTTATTTAGAATGTGCCACACCGCTTAATTTACCCTATGAACTGATCTTTCACCTCTAGAATTAGTTCCGCAGCTTTTGCAACAATATTTTCATTTTCAGTAAGAAGTTGACTGACCACTGATTTGATAGCCTCATCATCTCCTTTAAATTTTTCAGAAGTAAGATTATCTGACGTACTATCAGAAAAATGAATAAGCCATTTGTCTCCAACTGGTCTACCATCTTGTGCGATTTCCTTAAGAGCTTTCGCTAAAACATTTCGATTGTGCTCATTCCCAAGGGATATAGCAGTTTTAAAAATGGTTCTTTTATTCCTATAGTCAATTTCAAATAGAAAACTTTCTTTCCCATTCCAACTTCCAGTCCGAGGAATTACCGTAACTAATGCTGAAGGTAAAAAGCGAACAATACCTTTACCACAAGTTTGGAGAATATATCCTTTCTCAGTGACTGCTTCTGAAACGATGGGAACAAGCTCCTGTAATCGGTCAGGTCTGTTTGCATATATGAAGTCGATAGCTTCCCTGTGATTTTTATAAACTTCTCTAGCTAATGAAATTAATGGGTCATCTTTCATAATGCATCGTTGTAGTATTTGAAGATAATCTTCTAGGTAAATTTTTATCCTCTCCGAAATGGCCCTTTGATGATTGGATAGAATATTCTTAATAATTTCTCTAATCTTGAAATAGTCCACTAAAACATAAGACTGTTCATCCTCAACATCTGCAGGTGTATCCCCTTCAATTGTCAAAAAGACATGAACTGGTGTTAACGAAGGGAAGTTTGACTTGACAATCTCTCTATACCTACCCAATTGCTTGGAATGCTCCTTTGAATTTACTTTATTCTCAATACCAATAACATAATCTCCCGCTTCAATTAGGATGTCTATCCCATGAAATTCTCTATAAACCTGGACTGAATGATAGGAAAGTGAATCAACTTTAAACTCATCTAAACCAATTACTTTTGAGGAAGAGAACACTTCTTTCAAAAACCACTTTAAGAATATCTCACGTAAATTATGGCTACCTTTTGGATCAAGAAGCCATGCAATAAAATTTGAGTGCCTGATTTCATATTGTTCAACCCTAATAATAGAAAAGAAATTTGGAGAACGTAGTTCTAAATTCAACTGTTCGAGCCTGGGGTCTTTTACTAACTGGCTCAACCTTTCTCTTTCCATAGAAATTTAAATTTCATTAAAGATGCTCAATACCAGCATAGAATCCAAGGAGAATTATTAAAAACCGCAAAAACTGTGAGGTTGGAGATGTCGGGGGATCAAGAGTGTCGACGCCCGCAAGAATCGTAAGGTTCGACAAGGTTGGGGTGGAGTTACCATATTTAAGTGGACAGTAAGTTTAGAGAAAATAAATTTACTTAGAGTATGACAAATCAAAGAAGAAAATTTGACAAATCCTTTAAGCTTCAGACCGTAGAAATGAGCTACGAATGTGCCAGTATTACTGAACTGGCCTCTGAGTTAGGGATACGCCCCGCGTTGATTTACCGCTGGCGAACAGAACTATCGACAAGGAGAGAAATGAGCTTCCCAGGTGAAGGAAAAAAA
>JAGQWR010000194.1 GCA_020437105.1 Saprospiraceae bacterium | reverse complement strand
ATAAGCCTCTTTAGAAGAATCTATGCCCTCTGTATAAAAAAAGAATTCCAATTGAGGTTTTTTCAAAAACTCCGGAGGTATATTCAATTTCATTTCTTTTGAATATAATTTTGAGGACGTTTTTCCCAGAACGACAACCATTTGTTGGTTCTGCTCCCAGCCATTTGCGTGGTTCCAGCTAAATAAACGAACACTTCCATCGGGCGAGGCATCTTTATTAAAATGCAAGTTGGTGTAAGCAATGGATTTAGTGCCCGGATCGGTTAATATATTGTCTAGGTAATAATCTGCCAGAAACCAACCTCTTGGATTGCTTTGAAGAATGTGCTGAAAGCCCTCGGAGGTAAAAGCATGGGGTTCTTCCGGTAAATCAGTATAGGGCACATAGCCATTTTGTTCTGTATCATATATTCGCTGCCGAAACCAGATGATTTCATCTTCCGGTAAATCGAGGTACCAGGATGCTGCCTTTGGTACGGTAGATAATATGATATCCCCCTCTTTTATCTGAGGCTTTAGATATCTGGCAGGATCCTTCCAGTTTACAAAAGCCCACTTTGCCAGTCTGCTATCGACAACGAGGCCTTCCTTTTGTTCTACCAATACCAACGATTTTATTTCGCTAAAACGAATGAAAGGAATTATTGGAATGAGGCAAATGGCCAGGTTAAACTTTGTTGATCTTAGCCATTTTTGCGAAATTAAATACCAGATTTCCCAAATCCCATAAGCAACAAGCATCAGGAAAAGCGGATAAATATAAATGAGGTACCTCGGCAGAGAAGGCTCCCGGAAAATAAAGCTCATTAAAAGGTAGGGAAGTAAAAAGAAACTGCAAATAAATAGACCAGATCTTCTGTTCTTTATTGCTGCTACAATAAGTCCTGCGACACCGAAAATCCAAAGATATCCATAGTCATAGGTTAGCACATCCGTGTAAACCTGAAAGGCTTCAAAAGGTTTTTCGGATAATAATTGACTAATCCGATCCCAGTTTGGAATGACCCAGTTTACAATACGATCAGGCAGGAAAACACCTAAGGCTGTTTTTAATAAATTTCCAAAAAATGGAATAAACATTGCCGATAAGGCAAATGTCGAAAGGATACCCAAAAATTGTTGAATTTGGATCGTTTTTTTTGATTCGTCTCCTGTTCGAAAAATCGGAATGTTGATTAAAATAAAATAAAAGGCGGCAGAAATAAAAAAGAAGAAGCTTAGTTGATGTGACAGAAAACTTAGGAATGCGGTAAACAATAATAGCCCTATTGATTTAGGGCTAAATTTATTTTCTAAAAAAATATATATAAAAATCAGGAGCAGGAGCAGGTAGAAACATTCGAATATGGAATAGTTTCGAGCCAGTCTGGACCAATAGATCAGGTACAGGGATGAAGCGGTGAGCAGGGTGCTAAGAATTGCCGTTTCCGCATTAAAAAGTTTTTTGGCAATGCGGAAACTCAGGTAAATGGCTGTAGTTCCAAATAAAACACTTGGAATCCGGGCAGTCCATTCGTTCATCCCCAGAAATTTAAAAAAGGGTAAAATGAATACAGTTAAAAGGATGCCATTATTGTCATCTGTGACAAGCGGACCAGTTCCTTCTAAATAAGCCCGTGCACATTGAATGTGTACATATTCATCTACCCAGAAACTGAGTCCCTCAAGCCCAATCAGGCGGACTAAAAAGCCGACAAATAAAATAATGGAGATGATTATAGCGGGCCTTGATAATTGTATTTTTGTGTTCATCCTACTTTTTCTGTTTTGCCCATTTTTCCGGATTTATAGAGCACTATCAATCGCAGGGTATTCCATACCGTTTTTCCGATTTGCATTTTACTGGCCCCTTCTTTTTTATGGTATTCCAGTAGCAGTGGTGCTTCCGCGAAGGTAGTTCCCTCCAATTTTCGGAGCTTTAGCAAAATATCTACCATACACTGAAAACCTTCCTGATCCACAAATCCCTCCGGACCATATTCGGCGAAAGCCGCTTTGATTGTTTTTGCCTTATAGACCCGATATCCACAGGTATAATCTCGTACGCCTTTTATGGGAAGCAGGAATCGAAATAATCTGGAAGCTACCTCACTGAGCAGTTGCCGAAATCGGGACAACCCAAATACTTGAGCATTCGGGACAAAGCGCGATGCAATGACAACATCTGCACCGGTAATGGCAAGTTGGATCATCTCCGGTATTAATTCGGGTGGATGCGTATTGTCTGCGTCCATGGTAATAATTAAGTCCTGATTAGTCGCCATAGATGCCGCTGCAAATAAGGCATCCCGAATGGTCGCACCCAGCCCCAAATTGAATGGATGCTCAACAGGGCGAATATTTTTTTGACTTGCCCAAGTGCGAATCACCTCGGCTGTTTTATCTGTGCTTCCATCATTTACTACTATAATTTCATAGGGCTGCTTCAGTGCATCCAGGGTTTGACAGAGCCTGCCAAATAATGGTGGCAGGTTGGCGGCTTCATTGTAGGCCGGGAGGGCCACCAGGATTTTTCCTTTAAACATTTAAATAGGTTTTGATTGAATGCACAATTCGTATTGAAGCTTTGCCATCGCCATACGGGTTTATTAAATTTGGCAGAGAATAATTCATCGCCCAATCAAAATTGGAACGGATATCTGTGCCAACCAGACGGGCAAATCCTGCCTCAACACCTTCCGGACGTTCTGTTGAGTCCCGGCATACTAAAATGGGTTTTCGGTAGGTAGCACATTCTTCCTGTATGCCACCGGAGTCACTGATCACAACACGTACTTCGCTTAATAATTGAAGCATTTCTGCATAGGGTAGTGGTGCAATGACTTTTACTTTTTTTAAAATAGACCGGTGCATCATAACCGAGGGATTTGGATGCATTGGAAAAATAAACTCCAATTGAGGTTGCTCCCTGGCCAGTTCTTCTAATTGGGTAAATAAGGATTTTAAGCGCTCCCCAAAGTTTTCTCTTCGGTGGAGGGTTATGAGAACTTTATTTTTATTTTTTATTTTGAAATTAAATCCAAGGGTCGCATCTACAATTGTATTTCCGGTTAAATAAATATTTTCGGCTCCTTCGTTTTCCAGGTTTTCTTTTGCCTGTTGGGTAGGTGCCCAGTTAAGCGTGCTGATCTGACTGACCAGACATCGGTTTGTTTCTTCCGGAAAAGGTTTTGTACGATCAAAGGTTCGGAGTCCCGCCTCCACATGGCCCACCGGAATTTGTTTGTAGAATGCTGCCAGTCCGACACCCAGTACAGTAGAAGTATCACCCTGGACAATAACTAATTGAGGGCGTAATTTTTCTAATATCGGATCAGTTTCCCGGATAATAGCCGAAACCAGGCTATTCAAACCGGTGTTTTTTTTCATTAGCTGAAGGTGATAATCCGGATTTGGTATCAAATTACAAACGTCGAGGAAAAGGGACTGATGCTGACCTGTGAACAGGATTTTAAAAGGTATTTTTTCTTTCTTTAATTCATTTATGACCGGATATAGCTTTACCACTTCTGGCCGAGTACCTAGCGCAACCAATACCATTTATTTCCTGTTTAAATAAGGTGATTTTGTCTCGTGTATAATTACTGAATGCAATTTTCTTATCATGCGTGGCAATAAAAATCGTCAGCTTTCAAATTTGCTTAATGGGCGACATTTTGCACTTGGAAGTTATCGCCCCGTAGTGCTGCTATGCGGCTCAAAAAAAAGCAATTCCCAAACACGTTCCTAAACATCTCCTGGATTTTCTTTTCTTGCAAACCAATTCAAAAAAAAATAATGAACCGACAATTAGTACAGATTACATTAGTAGTGGAAGATTACGATGCGGCAATTGCATTTTACACCATGAAGTTGGGTTTTACCCTGATGGAGGATACACGTTTAAGCGACACTAAAAGGTGGGTACGACTATCTCCGGATGGTGGGGAATCCTGCTGCTTGTTGCTTGGAAAAGCCGCTACGCCTGAACAAAAAAGCCATATTGGCAACCAAACCGGGGGCCGGGTATTCCTGTTTATCCATACAGATGATTTTTATCGGGATTATGATAGCTGGACCTCCAAAGGCGTGGAATTGGTGCGGCCCATAAGTGTGGAAGAATATGGTACTGTAGCTGTATTCAAAGACTTGTACGGAAATATGATCGATTTGATTGAGCCACGTTCCTAAGTAATATACTGCATGGATTCCCGGGCTTTTGTCTAATTTTACCGGATGAAACCAATGTATATGCGATTTTTTCAATTTCTTTTTGTTTCCGCTTCCTTTTTATTCAGCTTGAATGTAAAGGCTCAGATTTATCTGGACGAAGACTTGTCTGATTGGCCAGCTACTCCCCTTTACAGTGATCCGGTGGGAGATGACGGGAATTCCAATATCGATTTTGGGGATTTTTGGATGAGCCATGATCAGACCTTTTTATACTTCCGAATCCAGGTTGGGAAGGAGATCAATTTGCAGGATAATAATGAAATTACCCTGTATCTGGATACCGACAATAATGCCGACACCGGGCTGGAGATTGCTGATCTCGGGGCAGAGATTGCCTATAATTTTGGAGACAGATCCTGTACGGTGCGGGTAGGAAATTCGACGCTTGACGTAAATCACTCGGAAGTGTTTATGGTTTCTTCACCCAGCTACAGCTCAGATGAATTTGAAATTGCCATTGCCCGGGGCTTAAACTTCAACGGGCAGGATTTATACGTTGGTAATACGGTACGTGTTGTTTTTCGGGACGAAACCCTTGCCGGAGATGATTTACCCAATTCGGGCAGTATTTCGTATTCTACGGCTTCAAATATGCCGAATGACTGGCCCTCGTATGCCATTGAATTACAGGCGCCGGAATACCTCCGGATGATGAGTTATAATGTACAGTTTGACGGTTTTTTTGAATCGGATAAAAAGCCACGTTTTGAGCGAATCCTGCAAGCGACTCAGCCGGCCATCATTGGTTTTCAGGAAATATATGATCACAGTGCGGCCCAAACAGCTCAATTGGTAGAAGATTATTTACCCTCCGCACCAAACGAGCAATGGTATTCCGCGAAAGCGAACCCGGATATTATTGCCGTGAGTCGTTATCCGATTGATGCCACTTTTACCATTTTGGGGGGCAGCTCCGGCGGAGTAGGAAATGGTGCCTTTTTACTGGATCTTCGGCCTGAATATGATACCCGTTTGTTGATGATTGTGGCGCATACCCCCTGCTGTAGCGACGACTATAATCGCCAACAGGAGATTGATGCGATCATGGGATTTATCCGGGATGCGAAAAGCGGCGCAGGGCCTTTACAGTTGGCAGAAGGCACACCGATCGTGATTATGGGAGATATGAATATGGTAGGCGACGGACAACAGTTACAGACCTTTTTAACAGGCGACATCATATTCGAAAACCCGCACGGCGATGATTTTATTCCTGATTGGGACGGCAGCGATCTGGACGACGGCAAACCCTTTACCACCGGCCTTCCCATGACCCTGAGCTGGTATGATCCAGGCACTTCTTTTAGTCCGGGAAGATTGGATTTTATGATATATACAGGTGCTTCAATGGCATTGCGCAATTCGTATGCCTTATTTACCCCAGCCTTATCAACGGCAGAACTTTCCCAGTTTGGGTTACAGGCCAATGACGTTGTTTTTGCAACCGATCACCTGCCTGTTGTAGCTGATTTTGAAATATTGGTGGAGACAGATGTTCAGGAGCTTGTTGTTGCAGAGACACCACTCATTCAGGTATGGCCAAACCCGGCTACAGATACCGTTAATGTGCGATATGAACTTCAGGAAGGTGGTGCAGTGAAAGTAGAATTACTCGATGTGCAGGGCAGAAGAGTTAAGCAGGAAACCTTTTTCCAGGCATCTGGCATGTACGTTCGTCAGTTGGACGTATCAGCTCTCCCTTCCGGGAATTATTATGTCTGGTTGCGCAGTAAAGCCGGTGACCGGGTTACAGAATTGATTGTAGATTAAAAAGAAAAACCATCCCGATTAATTCGGGATGGCCTTTTTCATGGGATTAAACCTGGTATACCCAAACCACTTTCGTTTGGGAATAATTACTGCTTTACTAACTTACTCGAGTAAATGGCGCTTTGGGTTTCAAGAGTGAGTAGGTAAATGCCATCTGCCAATTGGCCGGAAAGCCCGGACAAATCCAGGTTGTTTGGCCCTTCCATTAAACTACCAAAATCTTTGTATGCCAGTACCTTTCCGTTCATAGATTGAATTCGTACGGCTACTTTCGTGGTTTCGGGCAGTGTAAAGGAAGCGAATAACACATCTGCTACCGGATTTGGGAAGGTTTTCAGGTTTATAATATCGGTTTTTAGAATGTCCTTTGCAGCAACGTTGGCATTCGTTGTTTTTAGTTTCATCACGACAAGGTCACTACTTTGCGCTTGCAGGGAAAAACCATACAGGAAAACATCTCCGTCGGTATCCAAACACATCTTTCCATAAAATTCATCTCCTTCTGTCGGGGTGTCGTAGGTCATTAACCCGTTGATGCCATAATTTGAAATCAGGAACCCGTCGGAAGTAAGCATGCAGGTCATCAAGTTTCTATTGTCGTTATTTTCAGTGACATCTCCGGAAACCAAAATACTTCCATCAGCGAGTAGGTGCATACTTTGCGCATAGAAATCAACTCCGGAATTCAGGCTTGCAACATAACTGCCATCAATTCCGAAATCAGGATCTAAACTGCCGTTTGATGACAGTTTGGTCACAAGTATTTTCAGATCCTCAAAATTGGGGTCGGCTACATAACCGGACAAAAGCAGATCGCCGCCCGGTGTGCCAACGATATCAAAAAATTCTTCGTAATTCGGTTGGAAAATGTCCAGCAATTGAGAGCCTCCTGAGCCAAAAGAATTGACAGGATCTCCTGATCCGCTTACCGCGAAAATACGTTGTTGGCCTGCGATGTTGGCAAGCAGGTAATAGCGGTTTGGAGCTGTTTGAATGACTTTGGTAAAGCGTTCGTAATCTGCGAAATCGTAAATAACAAGTCCATTGTATCCAAAGTCCAGGTCAGGTGCACCGTTTTCCAGAAATCGGAACATCGTTAAATTTTGTCCACCACCATCGGAGTTGTTGCCCGCAACAACAATTCTTCCTTCGTCGTCAACCAGACAGCTTGTCCAGCTATCTAAACCGGAACCACCCGTAGCGATAAATCCGACACCATTAAATGTGTCATCCAGTCCGCCGTTTTCATTAAATCGGGCTATTATCTGGTCCTGGCTTGTGGTCTCCATGGTGCCGACAATGACGACCTTATTATCGGATGTAACGACCATGTCTCTGATAAAGTCGTCTCCACCAATTGACGGATCAAAAATGAGTTTGCCACTGTTTCCAAAGGAATTATCCAGGGTTCCGTCCGGATTAAAGCGGGCAATAAACATATCGCTATTCAGGCCATCAATTGATCCGGCTATGTATAATTTACCATCCGGCCCAAATACAGCCTTTTCGGCATATTCATCTGTTGAGTTGCTATTATAATCATACAACAAGATGCCATTGTTTGCGAAAGTAGAATCAATTTCGCCGTTAAATTGAGCTTTTAATAATGTACTTCCCAATAAAACGAGGGCGGAAAGTATAATTAGCTTTTTCATTTTAATTACTTTTTTGAGTGATTGATAGGTCAAAATTGGGGTATAAATCGGTGTGTTAAAAGCCATATCTGGTGAACGTCCTGTTTTTGATGGCGAATGGATGAATAGCATTAGGGAAGGAAAATTTCGCTATAAAATAGCCAGCCGCTGAATGCCGAATTCCTTACTGGTGCGCATATAAAGCACATAAATACCACGCGACAGGCCTTTTAAATCCATGACGTATTGCTCCAGTAAATTATGCGAAAAGGAATCTTCAAATACCGTTTCACCTGCAAGATTTCGCAGCTCGATCCAGATCCAACCGCTCAGATTAGGCTGGAAGAAAAGGGTAAGTGTCGTATTCCTGGGTAGTGGATTTGGAAATATATGTACCACGTTCAGATTGGCTTGTTTTATCAATAAGGGTGTTTACCGGTATAAAATTGAATAATACAAGCCGGGTAGAAAAGTGCTATATGGGGAATAAGCTGATTTTGGTGGTGAACGTATCAGGCAGGTAGATAAAGTGTTTTGTCAAAGTAATTGAATACGTTTCATAAATTCCTCCTTATAGGTTTTGCCAATTGGAATTTTAAGATCTCTGATCATGACAATATCATCCTCAATGCTTTCAATGGCCTTTAAATTGACAATGAAAGAACGATGTATGCGAACAAACTGATACTCATTCAGTTTCAGTTCCAGTGCTTTTAACGTTGACCCAACGATGTGCTTTTGTCCGGTTTTTGTATGTGCAAACGAGTAATTATCGTAGGCTTCCAAGGCATGAATGTCTTCTAATAAGATTTTTCGGAGCTGGTTTTTAATTTTAATGAAAAAGTGGTCTCCGGAAATAAAGTTTTCCATCTCAGTGTCCTGCGGTTTGGACACCAGTTTTTTATGTGAATGGTTATACAGCGCCAGTTCTATACTGGTTTGCAAATTATGCACCTGCAGCGGTTTGACCAAATAAGCACTCGGGTGGGTCGCTTTTATCCGGTCCAGGGTTTGGCGATCATGGTGGGCCGTGAGAAACAGAATTGGAATATCGTAGTCCTGATTTATTTTTTCGGCCAACTCAATGCCATCCATATCTCCGTCTAAAGAAACATCGATGAGAATGAAATCGGGGATGATATTTTCCATTAGTAGCAAAGCATCTGCAGCTGAGCTGACAGCCGGAAAAGGAGAATAACCGAAGTCTTTCATGTAGTGACTGATATCGCTGGCAATGATAGGATCATCTTCGACAATAAGCACCGATATTTTTGAAGCTTCCATGGATTAAGCGTGTTTATAATTAGAAATATCCAATGTAAACCGAAGCCCTTTCTCATTGGAAAGGACTACTTTTCCTTTTAATTTTGAAGCCAGTGAGCGGACAAGCTCAAATCCAAATTGCTCTGATTCTAAGGGGTCAAACCCTTCCGGAAGGCCGGGGCCATTATCCTGGATACATAATTTTAATAAGTCATTTTCTTCGATTAATTCAACAAATAATGTTCCGGAGGCATCTTCATCAAAAGCGTATTTAAACGCATTTGTGATAATTTCATTTAAAATCAACCCAATCGGAATAGCTGTATCAACATCCAGATTTAAATCCTGGATATTTGTTTCAACCTGTACTTTTTTTCGATCAACTTTATAAGAATGAATCAGAGAATCGAGCAGGTTTTCGATATATTGATCCATAGGTACTCCTATCAAATTATCTTCCTGATAGAGCTTTTGATGAATAATGGACATCGAGTTTATGCGATCTTTACTTTCATTTAAAACCAAAAGCGCATTGGGATCCTGAGTGTGTCGGCTTTGCAGATTTAGCAGGCTCGATATAAATTGTAAATTGTTTTTTACCCGGTGATGAATTTCTTTTAAGAGTACTTCTTTTTCCAAAAGTGCATTTTGGATGATTTTATTTTTTTCTACTAATTTTCGGTTGTTCCCTTTGTTAATTCGGAATTGATTATAAATTAAACCAACAATAACGAGTAAGAGGCCCAGGAATCCCAAAAGAGCAAATTTTTGATTTCGCTGCTTTTTGAGATTTAATTCGTTCATATTGTTGGTAATGGTCAGGCTGGCCAATTCCTTTTCTTTTACCTCGCTTTGGTATTTTTCTTCAAGCTCAGCTATAGTTTTAGTGACCTCTTCATTTTGAAAGCTATCCTGAACAATATTAAATTGTTCGAGGTAATCCAGGGCAGTTTGGTAATCACGGGCTTCTTTATAAATATTTGACAATAATAACAGGGCTCGCGCTATTTGAGATTTGGTGTCAATTTCTCGGGCATTTTCCAGGGTAATCTTAGCCAGATTAATTGCTTTTGGATAATCTTGCTGCATCATGGCTACCCGGGCTAAAGACTCGTTACAGCCAATTACTCTAAACAAAGAACCCAGGTTATAAAAAAGAGTGCGTGCCGTCAAAAAGGCTTTTTCGGCCTCTACGAGTTTTCCCTCATCTATAAATAATTTGCCAAGGATATAATTTGATCGGCCTAACTCTTGTTTGGAATCAACTTCTTCAAAATAGGCCTTGGCCCGTAAGACATATTCCAGTGATTTTTCCGGTTGATCGGTTTCCTGATAAAATCCACCAATGTTTAGAATCATGGTGTGCTCCAGTTGTTCGTTTCCGGCAAGCTGAAAGCCTTTCAGGGCTTTATCAAAATAGGTCTCGGCTAATTCATAATTTGATTCAATGGCGTAGGTCTCTCCGATTGTTTTATAAGTAAATGCCAGTGCATCCGGATCCGGGTATCGCTCTTTGATTTCCAGGGACTGGAAGAAGCAGTTCATCGCTTCATCGTATTTTCCCTGATTCCTTTTTACGAGCCCGATATTGTTCATGATCTTGGCCCAATTCAATTCATCCTTCTGCCTTTCATGATAGGCCAAAACCCAATTATAGTGTTCCAAAGCATCGGGTAATTTCCCGCCATAATAGCACGCTGTAGCAATCTGTTTGTGTGCCTGGGCTTCTCCCGACTCAAATCCTATTTTAGCAGCCAGTTGGAGTGCTGAATCACCGTAAATTCTGGCCAAACCAAAATCACTGGCCGTAGCTGTTTTGCTCAGGTCTATCCAGGCCATCACTTTTGAGGTGTCTGGAGTCATTGACTGGATCTCATTAACACCAGGATCATTTCCCTGTCCCCGTAATCCGGAAATATTGGCCGAAAGAAAGAGCAGAATAACTAGAATGTATTTTTCCCATTGCATTTTGTGAAAATAAGAATAAATCACCCGCTTCCCGGAATATTTTCTTTATTTCCCAAACCACTTCGTTTCGGGTATATGTGAATGAGTATATTGGATTTTTAAAAATGAAGCAGGTTTTATGAAACATATTTTATGTATTGCTTTGGTCGCTTTTGGTATATGCACGGGGCAAACTCAGGGCTTTTTTCCGGATGACTCCAATGACCGGCAATTCTATTTTTACTGGGGCTGGAATCGCTGTGCCTTTACTCAGTCAGATATTCATTTTGAAGGATCAGGTTTTGACTTTCGTCTGATGGATGTGAAAGCACGGGATCGGCAGAGCACATTCGATGTGAAGGTTTACCTGAACCCGGGACTCATGACCATCCCCCAATACAATTTCAGGCTGGGCTGGTTTTTTAGTCCGAAGTATCAGGTCTCCTTCGGAATTGATCACATGAAATATGTGGTCGTACAGGACCAGGAGGTCCCAATCAAGGGAGAGATTGGATCATCTTCCCCCGATTTTGCCGGAAAGTATGTCGGTCAGCCCATAAAATTAACCACCAACTTTCTTCGCTTCGAGCATACAGACGGACTAAATTATGTCAACCTGGAACTGCGCCGCATGGATCGATTATTTGGGTATAAATGGATCAATTTTTATCTGCTGGAAGGCGCCGGTGCCGGCTTTCTGCTGCCCCGCACCAATACCACCCTGCTCGGAATGGAACGCTATGATGAATTTCACCTGTCGGGCTTTGGCCTGGGAGCAATGGCCGGACTTAATATGAGATTAGGTAAGCACTTTTTTATCCAAACCGAGGGGAAAATCGGGTATATTTATATGCCGGATATTCGAATCACCAAATCAGAAATGGATAAAGCCGATCAGCAATTCCTGTTTGCTCAGTGGAATGTTGTTTTTGGCGGAACGTTCCAATTTTGAAACGTTCAAATCGTTATAAGGGATCAAACGCTCAGGTCTGAAAAAAATGTAAAACGCCTTAAAGGAACACCATGCGCCAACAAAAAGAAAAAAACGGAATTACCTTAAAAGTGTATGCGGGAACAACCGGTGTACTATTGGCTTTTGATGTCACGCCTGAACGTCGGGTGGGATTGCTGGGGTTTGCGATTCGCCGGAAATTTGGCTCCGGAGCGTGGCGTTGGTTAAGAGGAATGCTGAAATTTCCTTCAGAAGCGGAACCTGATTATTTGCCGATAGACACAAATCTGGCACCCATTCAGAAATTTCGCTGGTCAGATTATTCGGTGTATGATGACCGGCCTTATACCTATGAGTTGCAGGCTGTATATGGTACACCAGGTGATCTGAATTATGTGGTGGGGCCGAGTATTTCTATTCGCACCGAAGCGATAAAAAAAGGCAAACACCAGGTGGTGTTCAATCGGGCAGTAGCGGCCAGTCAGGCCTATGCCCGCAAAGATTTTGCGGATACTAATCCGGATGATGAGAGCGATCCGCTGCATGAAAAAGCCCGGCAATGGTTAACCCGCGGACTTCGAGAATTGATTATAAATGTTTTCGAGCAGGCAGTGGATGCCAACTACGGTTTAGACATCGCCATTTACGAGTTTGAATTGCCACATTTTGTGGATTTATTGCAAGCGGCCCGCGCCAGAGGGGTGGAGGTGCGTGTAATTTATCATGCCAAGAAAAATGATCATCAGACGGAAGTCAATGAAGAAGTTTTGGCTCCTATGCCCGCTGACACCAAAAAGGCCCGGGTTACGACGGCGATTTTTCACCAAAAATTTGTCATCCTGAAAAAACGGAATGCAGGTGGACAGTTGATTCCTCAAAAACTGCTGATGGGTACAGCCAATTTTACCCCCAACGGCTTATGGCGTCAGGCAAATGTAATGCACGTTATCGAGGATAAACCCCTGGCATCTGCCTACCAGCAACTATTCGAACAATTATGGAGCAGCGAGGGACGTGGGGATACCAAAACCTACATCAATGAAAATCAACCTCTGAAAACAAGCGAATCGCTTTTTTCTTCTTTTAGTCCGAGGTCCGAATATGTGGATATTGATTTTTTGGAAGAATTAATCAATTCTGCCAAATCGGAGGTTTTTATTTGTTCTGCATTTAGTGTACATGATCGATTGCTGGATGCACTTGAAAATGGCAATCCGGATATGATTCGCTACGGCCTGCAAAATAGTCGCAGCCGGATTACCGGTTTCCACAGGAATCGTTCGTTTACGGCTACAGCCTTTTTAAAAGACGGGCTGGAGGGCTTTTTGAAAGAAAGTACGAAAGGGCAAAGAGGCAATATCTATATCCACCTTAAAACACTGATCACCGATTTTTCTACCGATAATCCAACTGTTGTAGTAGGATCGCATAATTTCAGTAAGCCGGCATCGGATAAAAACGACGAGAATTTTGTGGTTATTCGAGGTGATACGGGCGTAGCAGACACCTATTTTTGCGAAATGATGCGCTTGTATGATCATTATCGTTTTCGCTATAATGAGCGAAAAACGGAGGGCGAGGCTGCCAGTCCGATGGGGTTGGATACCACTGATGCCTGGACGATACCCTATTTTGATGCCGAAAATTTAAAGTTTCAGGAACGTACCCGTTTTAGTCGGGCATAATCGGATTTTCACCCGACTCCATCGAAAAATCTTGATTTTTGCGTTTTTAGTGAGCAATTTGTTGGTATTAATTAACGGAATTAAAAAACCAATAAATCATGGGATTCGCTGATCAAGCAGACAGTAGTTTAAGGAATAATCGCAGTTTAATAAGTAGCATTCACCGATCTTTTATACCCAAACGAAAGTGGTTTG
>JAGQWR010000193.1 GCA_020437105.1 Saprospiraceae bacterium | reverse complement strand
TCTACCAACTGAGCTACCGCACCATCTAAAAATCAATTTCGCTTACTTTTTAAGCGGTGGCAAATTTAGGTGTATTTTTCAATTCTCCAAAGTAGTACCCGGAAATTTGATATTATTTTCGAGCACTTGATCTCTAAAACGCGAAAAAGCCTTTCTTTACGCACTTAATACGCGGAAAAATGCCTCAAATAAATTTCAAATCCAAGCTCCCTAATACCGGAACAAGCATTTTTTCGGTCATGTCGGCACTTGCAAATACCCATCAGGCGATCAATCTGTCGCAGGGGTTTCCAAACTTCGACTGTGATGAGCGGTTAAAAGAACTTGTATTCCAACACCTTAAGCTGGGGCACAACCAATATGCCCCGATGCCCGGACTTGAAAGTTTGCGCTCCCGACTGGCGCAAAAGGCACAAATGCTTTATGGATTAGGATTGAATGCAGATACTGAAATCACGATTACCGCAGGTGCGACCCAGGCAATTTTTACCGCCATCGCCACATTTGTAAACCCGGGTGACGAAGTCATTATTTTAGAGCCGGCCTACGATTCTTATCGCCCGGCCATTCTGGTACAAGGAGGCACCCCGGTAGCTATTCCATTACACCCGCCAGGTTTCAGGCCCGATTTTGATCGAATAAAAAAAGCGATTTCGCCCCGCACCCGGATGTTGATCATTAACAGTCCGCATAATCCGACTGGCATGGTATGGAGCCAACAGGACATGGAAGACCTGGCAAACATCCTGGAGGATACCGACGTGCTCTTGTTAAGTGACGAGGTTTACGAACACCTGACCTATGACGGAATTCCACATCAAAGTGTACTTCGTTTTCCGGAACTGTATAAACGAAGCCTCCTCACCTACTCTTTCGGGAAAACCTTTCACAGTACAGGCTGGAAAATAGGCTATTGTATTGCACCTGCCGAGCTGAGTGCTGAATTCCGGAAGGTGCATCAATTCAATGTGTTCTCAGTAAACACCCCTATGCAATATGCATTAGCTGATTTTCTGGAATCGCCGGATGTTTACACAGGCTTGTCTGCTTTCTATCAGGAAAAGCGGGATTTCTTTCTGGATGCGCTGGCCGATTCACCGCTGCGACCATTAAATTGTTCGGGTACTTATTTTCAGCTTTTCGACTATAGTGCGATCAGTGATCTGCCTGATCTGGAATTTGCTAAATGGCTCACCCGGGAATTGGGCGTAGCCAGCATTCCCTTATCTCCTTTTTATAGCGCAGGCAGTGACGCCAGGTTATTGCGGTTCTGTTTTGCAAAAACACCTGATGTGCTCCAACAAGCGGCAGAAGTGCTTAGTGGACTTAAGGAGCATAGACCTTAATACGCGCGCTCATCCCGACCTTCCATATAATTGATAAAGGCCCGGTTGACCACCCGGTTTCCGCCCGGGGTTGGATAGTTGCCACTAAAGTACCAATCGCCCTTACTCTCCGGACAAGCCCGATGCAGGCCCTCCAGGGTCTGGTAAATGATCTCTACTTTGGGTTTGATGCCTTTCGGCGTAACGATTTCTCCGATTTTTTTGGAAATTTCGTTGTAGCTAAACGAATCATACAAACTGGCCACCTCATTCCGGACCTCCGAAACTGGTACATTTTCCTGTTGTTTACAGCGTTGGTAAGCTTCCTCCAGCAAGTGGGATTTTTTGTTTTCTTTTAACAGCGCCACCAGTGCCCGAAATGCTACAAACTCTTTCATCTTAGACATATCGATTCCATAACAATCAGGGAATCGTATCTGTGGCGCTGAAGAAACAATGACAATTTTCTTGGGATTCAATCGGGCTACTATCTGAATAATGCTATCCCGCAAGGTGGTACCCCGCACGATAGAATCATCTAAAAGCACTAGGGAATCAATATCATTTCGAACGATCCCATAGGTCACATCATAGACATGAGAGACCATTTCGCCTCTGGAATTATCGTCGGCAATGAAGGTTCGTAATTTGGCGTCTTTCACCACGATTTTTTCAACCCGGGTGGTTTGCGCCAAAATTTTATCCAGCTTTTTGGGCTTTATATCAGATCCAAGCTTTAAAATCTCTTTCTGTTTGATCGCATTCAATCGCAGATCAAGGCCTTTGACCAAGCCATAAAAAGCAGATTCGGCAGTATTTGGCACAAATGAAAATACGGTATTCCGGAAATCATATTTCACCGACTTCAACACCGCGTCAGATAGTTGTTCGCCTAGTTTCTTACGTTCCAGATAAATATCCCGATCCGTTCCGCGGGAGAAATAAATGCGTTCGAAGGAGCAGGCCGTCCGTTCGCGTTCCTCGATAAAAGGATCTACACTCACCCGGCCATTACACTTAATAATCAGTGCGTGAGCAGGAGGTAATTCTTCAATCTTGGCAATTTTCACATTAAATGCTGTCTGGATGGCCGGTCTTTCCGAGCAAGCAACAGCTACTTCATCATCCACATAAAAATAGGCCGGACGGATTCCGTTTGGATCGCGCATGACAAAGGCATCTCCATGTCCGATCATACCTGCCATGACGTAACCGCCATCAAACTTACGGCTGGCCCGGCGCAACAGGCGTTGTACATCCAGGTTTTCGAAGATCAATTGATTGATCTCGTCTTTATCATACCCGTCGGGTTTAAACCAGGTATGGAGGCGTTGAACCTCGTCATCGAGAAAGTGTCCGATCTTTTCCAGAACCGTTACGGTATCAGATTTTTCTTTCGGGTATTGCCCCAGTTCCAACAACTCTTCAAACAGCTCATCGACATTGGTCAGGTTGAAGTTGCCGGCCAACACCAGATTACGACTGATCCAGTTATTTTGGCGGAGAAAAGGATGCACGGATTCGATGCTATTAGCGCCGTGTGTACCATAGCGCAGGTGCCCGAGGATTAATTCGCCGATATAGGGTTTGTGTTCTTTGAGCCATTTAGGGTCATCCATTCGCTTACGCGGAAGATCATTAAAATGGTCATAGACATGGGAGAACACTTCCTTGAGGGCGTCAGCATCCTTTGACCTGTGCCGGCTAATGTACCGGCTACCCGGTGGCATATCGAGCTTTACGGTGGCAATACCGGCACCATCCTGGCCCCGGTTTCGAATCTTTTGCATCAAAAGTTGCAGCTTATTGACGCCGTAAAGGGCTGTACCATACTTTTCGTAGTAAAAGTCCAGCGGTTTAAGCAAGCGAATGAGGGCAAACCCGCATTCGTGTTTAATGAAGTCGCTCATTTAGCTCGCCTTAGCAGTTTTGTTGTGTCTATTTCGTAAAAACAATACCCCGGCTACTCCAATTATAAAGAGTAGAATCGCTATAATTTCTGCCTGGGTCAGGTAAAAGCCCAGTACATTATACTCGTCGTTGATCCGAATTTGCTCAATGGTAAATCGCTCAATTCCGTTGAAGATCAGGTAAACAAAAAACAATACCCCTCCAATTTTAAATCGCTTTCTGATATTCCATAAAATGAGCCCCAGCAGTAACGCCATGATGATTTCGTAAAGCGGCGTTGGATAAACCTCCGGGATCAGCTGCATGCAATAATCATAGGTACAGCCCTCAATTGGAACACCCTGCTGAGCCACATTATTCGGATAATTATACGACCACAGCCAGTCGGGCAAAAACCACCAGTCGGGCATTGCTGCGGCCGGATCGCCCCAGTCGCCATCTCCTGAAAACTGGCAGCCCATTCGTCCGACACCATAGGCGATCATCATACCGGGGGCAATGCCATCGGCAACAGGCAAAAAAGGAATGTTTTTGGAGCGCAGATACCACCAAACACCAATGAAACCACCAATCAAGCCGCCATAAATTGCCAGTCCGCTACCAGAAAAGAACATCCCGATGGGATCATTGAAAAAAGAGGGCAGATCTTCCACGAGGGCAAAAACCTTTGCGCCGATAATCCCGCTTACTGCCGCTACGATGGTGATATCCCCAATACGATCATAGGGATATACTTTTTCGATGACCGTTTTGGGTTTATCGAGTTTATCTTTGGTTTTTTCGCGATATCTAATCGCAGCAAAAATCCCGGCTCCTACTATACCTGCCAGCCAGTTTCCTTTTGCAGAAAGCAGCACGGCTGAAGCATCAGCCTGAAACGCTGCAAAATGCTGGATGATATAGACAGCTTTAAATCCGACAACAAAGCCAAAAAAAGCATTCCAGATCAATTCTGTTGGTGTGGCGCCCTGCCCCTGAATCTTTTTAACTTCTACGTACGTAAAAAGCCCTTGTTCAGCTTTACGCTTTAGCTCTTTATATAATAAATAAGAAGCCAACAGAATGGCCAGGACTAAAAAGAGTCCAAATGTTTTAAAAATGGAAGTCCAGTTATCTGGCTCCGTTCCAAAAACATCATGAAAAAAATACGAGAGATCGGGATACATGCAGCGGATTTTGCTCGTGCAAAAATAGAAAACGATATGAGATCAATAGTAGTTGAACAAACTACGTGATTATATTACTTCTTTTTCAAATGCTATGCGTACCAGTCCGTCGGCCTCCAACTCCTTCAACTCCACCTCCTGGGTCACATTAAGGAGCTCCGGGACCAGGGGAGCCAGTATTCGAATATAATTATCTGTAAATCCGGACATCAGGCCATCTTCCTTATGTCTTTCAAACAGAACGGTACGGGTTTCGCCCATGTGTTGTGCGTAAAAAGCGCGTCTTTTCTTTTCAGACAGGATATTCAATCGCCGATTGCGCTCCCTTCTTTCGCCGACAGGCACGACGCCCTCCATTGCTGCAGCAGGGGTATTAGCCCGCTCTGAATACGTAAACACATGGAGATAACTGATATCCAGCTCCTGCAGAAAGCGGTACGTTTCCTCAAAATCATCGGCTGTTTCACCCGGAAAACCTACAATAACGTCAACACCAATACAGGCATGGGGCATTACTTCCCGAATCTTTGCGACCCGATCAGCATATAGCTCTCGTTTATACCGCCGGCGCATTTCCCGCAACTGTTTATTGTTGCCGGATTGTAAAGGCATGTGAAAATGTGGCACAAATCGTTTAGAGGCTGCCACAAATTCAATAATTTCTGTGGTACACAGATTGGGTTCAATGCTGGAAATACGGAAACGCTCAATGCCCTCTACCGCATCCAATGCCCGGATCAAATCAACAAAAAGGGCTTCTTTTTGGGGCCGGATGCCTTCAATCACCTCTGTACCATTCCCAAAGTCGCCAATATTTACGCCGGTCAGTACAATTTCTTTAACCCCCATCTCTGCTACTTCACGGGCACGCTGTACGACTTGAGGCACCGTATCCGAGCGGCTTTGTCCGCGGGCCTGCGGGATGGTACAAAACGAACATTTATAATCACAGCCATCCTGTACTTTCAGGAAAGAACGGGT
>JAGQWR010000192.1 GCA_020437105.1 Saprospiraceae bacterium | reverse complement strand
CGCAGCCCTTAGACCGCAAAGCCGGCAGGCAAGCTAGACCGGGCCAAAGGCCCTAGACTATAATTCATAAGTCTTAATTTTTAATTCTTAATGGAGAACTTCCAAATGAGAGAAATCCGCAATAGACCAAAGCCGAAGGCTATAGACCAAACCGGCGAAGCCGAATAGACCAGACCATAATAATTTTGAATGCCGAATTTTGAATGCTGAATGAAGAACTTCAAAATGAAAGAAATCCGAAATAGACCAAAGCCGAAGGCTATAGACCAAACCGGCGAAGCCGAATAGACCAGACCATAATAATTTTGAATGCCGAATTTTGAATGCTGAATGAAGAACTTCAAAATGAGAGTAATCCGAAATAGACCAAAGCCGAAGGCAATAGACCCAACCGGCGTAGCCGTATAGACCAGACCATAATAATTTTGAATGCCGAATTTTGAATGCTGAATGAAGAACTTCAAAATGAAAGAAATCCGCAATAGACCAAAGCTGAAGGCAATAGACCCAACCGGCGTAGCCGTATAGACCAGACCATAATAATTTTGAATGCTGAATGAAGAACTTCAAAATGAGCGAAATCCGAAATAGACCAAAGCCGTAGGCAATAGACCAAACCGGCGAAGCCGAATAGACCAAAAGGGCTATAAGCCCTAATCGACCCTAGACCGGGCGCAGCCCTTAGACCGCAAAGCCGACAGGCGAGCTAGACCGGGCCAAAGGCCCTAGACCATAATTTTCAATGCCTCAAACTCAAACCCAAACTCCCCCGATAGCTATCGGGGCAAACTATCTCCGCGGTAACCTTTCCCCTCCCAATGGCATATACATCCGAAAAGGATAAAAAACTGAACAAAACAGAGCGTAAACACCTCAATAAGATAAGAAACACCTGCCATTACAAGATAATCCAATACTGCTACCCTTGCCAGGCAGTTTTAATATGGTAAGATAATCCCTTGAATAAGAAAGGCCGGATGCAATGCAATCCGGCCTTCTGTTTTTTATAGCTGAGTTGTGCTATTTTAATTTCCGCCACCTAAGATGAGCGGTAAGCCGGCATCTCCGTTGCCGACAACGATCACTTTTGAGTTGGGCGAATTTGCCAATTCGAGTGTAGCCTCGATCCCTTTATCTGCGAGGATATTAGGTGTAAGACTGGCGTTCAGAATACGGTTGGCATCAGCTTTTGCCTGTGCTTCAATAATTTTTCGCTCAGCTTCTTTGCGTTCCTGATCCAGGATATACTCATATTTAAGAGCGAGTTGTTCTGCCTGAATTTTTTCTTCAATAGCCGTTTTCACTTTCTCTGGTAACTCAATATCGCGGATTAGCGAAGCCCGAAGCTCAATGTAATTCTCGCCCAGTGTTTCCATCAGGTGAGTCTGAATCAGCTGCTGGACTTCATCTCTTTTGGTAGAGTACAATTCTTCCGGTGTAAACTGGCCGATCACCTGCCGAACAGAAGACCGTACCTCCGGGCGAACCAGAGATGACAGATAGTCCTCACCAAATTCTTCGTGCAACTGGCCGATTTTATCAAACTTCGGGTGTACCCGTACCGTTACATCTACTTTAATATTCAATCCATTACTGGAAAGTACTTCCATGGCTTCTTCCAGTTGCATTTCGCGTACATCATAGATATACGGAACATTCCAGGGGGCGATTACATGGAAACCCGGAGTCAAAATATTTTCGGTATCTAAACCACCCGAGAAGCGTTTGAAAATTACTGCGCGTTCACCTGCATCAATAGTCAGGAAAGTGGCGTTTGACAGAAGTAGGACTAACATTAACACGACGAATGCAATGATGCCCGTTGAAACTAATCTCTTTTGGTTCATACAGTTTTATTTATTGTGAATACCGAATTTATCGGTTTTTGTAAGTTACTGAAGTTTGCGAAATCTTTATGAATGATTTACAAACTAAAACATAAACTGTCACTTCCGGTTTAGCCTTTTCTACCAAAGAAAGGATTTTTGCGACCAGAAAGGGGAGATTAGAGTTGAGAGATTATGCTGTGACTTGGTGCTGCCACTGACGCTACAGTCTCGTACTTTTTTCTTGTGGATCGCCTCATCCCCAAATGCCGGAATCTTAATCCACTCGAGAATAATTCGGCATTAGCTGCTTTAGCGAGCAGTCCCTAAAATGCGTTAAGAACTAGGTACTGTTTGAGCAAAAAGAGCTTAAGCAAAACATAATCCCTATAGCGTCAACCTGATTTTAAGCTAGAGATTCAGACTCGAAGCGAGTTTAGCTAGTTTAGCATTTTCGGGGCAGCGGAGGGTTAAAAAGCAGGTACTCCCGATAGCTATCGGGATGATCTTTGCATCTTTGCATCATGGCAAAGATGCCGCCGGAGGCAATTTTTCAGTTTAGAGTTTATGTTATCGGGAACTGCCTCATAAGCTACAGTCTCACACTTTTTTCCTGTGGATCACCTCATCCCCAAATGCCGGAATCTTAATCCACTCGAGAATAATTCTGCATTAGCTGCTTTAGCATACAGCGCAAAAAATAAACCTCCGGAGGCATCCCCCTTTGTTTTAAAAAAGTAAAATTTCCACCCTATACTGGATCATCAAAAGCATAATCCGTACTTTTCAGTCGATTATGAAAAAGATAATATTAATCCTCCCCCTACTCCTGTTTTTACTGAATCAATCTTTTGGTCAGCAAATGGAAGGCGCTAACTTTCTGGCAGCCCCAGACAGCCTGAGTAAACCCCGCTTATTGTTAGCCGCAGGAGGAGGCGCAGCCATTTATACCGGTGCCTCCATCGTATTGTGGAATACCTGGTACAAACAATATGAAACCACTTCCTTCCACTTCTTTAATGATTGGCATGAATGGGAGGGACTTGATAAAGGGGGCCACCTCTTAACTGCTTATCACGAAGCCAAATGGACTTTTGACGGTGCCTGCTGGACTGGTATGGATAGGCGAAAAGCTATGTGGACTGGCGTTGGGGTCGGATTTGGCCTGCAGGCTACTATAGAAATGATGGACGCCTTTGCGGCGAAATGGGGTTTCTCTGTTGGAGACATCGGATTTAACTCCCTGGGTGTCAGCCTATTTGCCGCTCAGGAATTATTGTGGCAACAGCAACGTATTACTCCCAAAGTCTCCTTTAGCAAACAGGATTACCCGGCAGATATTATTTATTCGCTGGATGGCAGTAGCTCTACTACCCTGGAAGCCAGAGCACAGGACCTTTATGGCACTACGTTTATTACCCGCTTTTTCAAAGACTACAACGGACATACATTTTGGTTGAGCGTCAATCCGCGGTCGTTTAGCAATAATCCGGATTCCTGGTTTCCTAAATGGCTAAATCTGGCGGTTGGTTATGGCGGCCAAAACATGTATGGCGGATTTGAAAACAGCTGGCCTGCTGAAGCTCCTGTTTACTTTGTAGATAATGAATTGTATCCACGCTATAGCCAGTTTTATTTCTCTTTTGATGTTGACCTCACAAAAATTCCTACCCGGAAACGGTTCCTCAAAGCTATTCTGGGGGCAGCTAATTTCATTAAAATTCCCGCCCCTGCTATAGAAATCAACACCCTGGGAAAGGTGAAATTTTACCCCCTCTACTGGTAAAAACCTTTTAAAGAGAAGCGTTAAAATTTACACCCGCTCTTGCGTTGCACTTGCAAAATTCAGTTATTGCTATTAACTTTGAATTTCAAAGCACTTTTAAAAACATAAACGTGGCGCAATCAACCGATCACCTACAAACGCTCAGCGAGATCCGTTCTCTGATGGAACGGTCTTCGAGGTTTATTTCCCTCAGCGGATTATCCGGTGTATTTGCCGGAAGCGTAGCCCTCTTAGGTGCCGCACTGACTTATATTTATTTGGAAGCAATTCCCTTTTCCGGACGCAAACATTATTACGATGTCGTACCAGGTTCGGAAAAATGGGGACTGAGTTTCTGGGAATTTTCCGCAATCACTGCCTCCCTGGTATTGATTCTGGCAATTATTGGTGCTATTTATTTCACCAACCGAAAAGCAAAGCGAAAAGGCTTACCCGCATGGGATTCCATGAGCAAACGCCTCGTTTTGAACCTGGCTATTCCGCTTATCACAGGAGGTATCTTTATCCTGGCTTTACTAAAATATAATCTGGGCGGACTGGTGGCGCCAACCACCCTGATATTTTACGGATTGGGATTGCTCAATGCCAGTAAATATACACTAAATGATATTCGCTACCTTGGAGTCACCCAGGTAGCCCTCGGATCCGTTGCCCTTTTTAATATTGGATATGGATTAGAATTCTGGACCCTCGGCTTTGGGATATTGCATATCATTTACGGACTGGTTCTGTATCGGAAATACGAACGTTGATCCACCTGTATGAAAAACATCATTGACCATCTTAACAAAGCCTTCGACAATCGCACTCGATTGGGCATCATGTCTGTCTTACTGGTCACCGACTGGGCAGACTTTAAAGCCCTGCGCGAAAGTCTGGGCGTTTCAGATGGCAACCTGGCCAGCCACTTAAAAACGCTGGAGAAAGAAACCTATATCGAAGTACGAAAAACCTTTATCGGCAAGAAGCCAAACACCGCCTACAAAGTCACTCCACTTGGAAAAAAAGCCTTTAATGACCACCTCAATGCGCTGGAGGAGTTGCTGAAAAATAGAGGGTAATGGTTAATGCTGAATTGAGAATTTTGAATTTTGAATTTTTGAATGGCGTGGGTTTTAATCACCCCACTCTTTCTTGTGAGTAGCCTTTTTAATCCTATCACCTTGAAAATCAACATAATAAAATGAAAACGCTATTTCTAAATGCACGGGGCAGGCTGCTCTTTGGAGTAGTAGAAGTGATCAAGCCGATTTATGCCCGGCTTTTTCAGCGGAGCAAACGTCCGTGGAAAATGCAAATGCCTCAACTCCGATCTTTTCCGACGGGGTCGCTGGGCAAAGAATTGGCTGCCTTTATCGACGAACATGGCTTCGAACTGCTGCCACTCTATGAAAGCCACGACGTCTATCACCTGCTCCTCGGCTTTCCAGCAACGGTGCCAGGAGAAGGGGCCATGCAATTTTGCCTGCTGGGCAACGGAAAAAAATCGCCCGCTGTTTATATTACAGTACTCTTTTCCCTCATTCTGCTTCCAGAGCATATCCCCTATTTCCTGCAAGCCTATCGAAAGGGAAAAGAAGCCCTGCCGATCGGAAAATGGGATTTCCAACACTTGTTATACGAACCCGTTTGCGAATTACAATCCATGATCTTTCGCCAACAATCCCGGGCAACGGGATATATTTTTTAACTATTTACTTTGAATTCCAAAGCACTTTGCCATGATAACATTACTTCAGTTCTGGGTGCAGACCATCCAACAATCGACTGCCCTTTTTCTGCAACTCCTGCGAGAACCCTTTCGCCTGGGTGACCGGCCAGTAGAGCGTATCCCTATGATCCTATCGTATGTCGCCATGATCAGTTGGCTTATACGGCTCGTCTGGGTTTTCATCCATTCGGAGACAGCCCCACTGAGTTTTGAGAACATCTACCCGACTTACTACAGCTATTCCATTTATTTGTTTCTGCCCTGGAACCTCTTTCTGGCCTGGCTGCCCTTTGTTTTCAGTCGTTATTTATACCCCGATCAGCCAGGTATTTTCTTTTGGCCAATCCTGGGGATCTGGCTCTTATTCCTTCCAAACGCGCCTTATCTGATGACCGATTTCATCCATTTTGGAGCCAGTACGCACAGTACCTTTTTCCTGGAGTTATTGACCTTTACTTCGTTCTCTGCAGCTGGTATTGCCCTCGGTTCTTTTTCCTTGTTCCACATCCAGTATTGTTTTGCTAAGCGCTTTAATGTCCGCTATTCCTGGGCTTTGATTCCATTTATCCTGCTGCTCAGTGCTATCGGTATCTTTGTAGGACGGGTCATCCGATTTAATAGCTGGGATGCGCTTACTCGTCCGTTTAATGTATTAGCGACTTGCGTCGAATTTCTTTCCAACCCGACCGAACTTCGGTTTTTCGTGATATTCTCGCTCGTTTGTTTTACTTTTCTATTTCTCTGTTATCTGATGGTGTACTTACCCAGAAGAAAGCTCATTGAATCGGGAGATTTGTAACTTCGCAGAAAATCCAATACATGCGGCTATTACTTCCCATCCTGTTTTTTGTGAGTTTTATCAGTTGCCAGGAAAAAACCATTCCGGCAGATTTGATCCTCTACAACGGTAACATCTATACAGTTGAAGGGGACGAAACAGGCTCCGTAACTGCCATTGCAATCCGCGGAGATCGGATTATGGCGTTGGGATCTGATGAAGAGATGCTGGCACTTGCCGGTCCGGAAAGCAGGCTCCTCGATCTGGATGGACAATTTACCATGCCCGGATTTATTGAAGGGCACGGACATTTTGCAGGCATGGGCTCACTGCTGATGAACCTCAACTTCCTAAAAGCCCAATCTTGGGATGAAGTAGTGGATCAGGTGGCCGCTGCCGCGGAAAAAGCGGCTCCGGGCGAATGGATCATCGGCAGAGGCTGGCACCAGGAAAAATGGGCGCAGCAGCCAAATCCCCAAACATTCGGCTATCCACACCACGATGCCTTGAGTGCCGTTTCACCCGAAAATCCGGTCATGCTGATTCATGCCAGCGGGCACGGGTTATTTGCCAATGAAGTTGCCATGCGCATGGCCGAAATTAGTTCTGAAACAAGCGATCCGGAAGGCGGTGCGATCATCCGCGACCAACAGGGGAACCCGATTGGCATGTTTGAAGAACGAGCTATGAAATCAATCCGGGGGCTATACAATGATTATCTGGCCACCCTGACGGAGGAAGAAAAGTTGGCTCAATGGCATAAACAAATCGAACTCGCCCAGGAGGAATGCCTTCGAAAAGGAATCACTTCTTTCCAGGATGCGGGAAGTTTATTTTGGGAGGTAGAAGAATATCAAAAACTAGCTGAAGCCGGGGAATTGGATCTGCGCATGTGGGTTATGATTCGCCAAAGCGCAAAAGAAATGGCCGATAAACTTGATCCCTACCCGGTGATTGGCGCAGGAAATCACTTCTTCACCTCCCGTGCCATCAAATCGGAAGTTGACGGTGCCTTGGGTTCCTTTGGTGCCTGGCTTCTCAGCCCCTACCACGACAAACCCGGGTTTTCCGGACAAAATACGACCTCAATTTCTGAAGTGCGTGCCATTGCCACCCTGGCCAAAGAGCACGGCCTTCAATTTTGCGTGCATGCCATCGGCGACCGGGCTAATCGGGTTGTATTAGATATTTACCAGGAAATGTTGGAGTCGCCGGAGATTGGTCCGCAAAAACGATGGCGTATCGAACATGCCCAACACCTGGACACAGCTGATATTCCGCGTTTCCGCGAATATGGGATTATTGCATCCATGCAGGGCATCCATTGCACCTCCGACGCACCCTTTGTGGTAGATCGCCTGGGCACGGAGCGTGCCCGTTTGGGCGCTTACCCCTGGCGCAGCCTGCTAGATGCCGGCGTGATCATCGCCAACGGCACTGATGCACCGGTAGAGGATGTAAATCCGATTGATTGTTATTATGCATCCGTTACGCGCAAGCGTGCAGACACCGGAATGGAGTTTTTTCCGGAGCAACGCATGACCCGGGAAGAAGCGCTTTATTCATATACCCTGGGTAATGCTTTTGCGGCCTTTGAAGAAAATGAAAAAGGCTCGCTGAAGGTGGGCAAACTGGCCGATATCGTCGTCCTCTCCAATAACTTACTATCCTGTACTGACGAAGAAATTTTGGAAACAACAGTCCAGATGACAATAGTAGGCGGAGTGATCAAATATGAAAAATAACAGCGGAATTCACTCGCATTTTCTTTCCTAAAAAAAGGACCTGTCAGGTCGGCGACCTGACAGGTCCTTTTTTTAATTCGTTGACAAACAGAACA
>JAGQWR010000191.1 GCA_020437105.1 Saprospiraceae bacterium | reverse complement strand
GGCTTCGCCGGTGGGTCTATTGCCTGCGGCTTTGTCTATTACGTATTTCTCTCATTTGGAAGTTCTCCATTCAGCATTCAAAATTATGCATTAAAAATTATGCTGGTCTGGTCTAGCTTGCCTGACGGCTTTGCGGTCTAAGGGCTAAAGAATTTTGAATGCTGAAGTTCGAATTTTGAATGATGCTTCACGTTTTAAACGATTCAAACGGGTAAAACCTTCGCGAAGCGAACACAACTGCCGAATTAATTACCTTTGCAGATCAAAAAAATAAATATGGCAACCTGGGTAACTGTAATCTTAGAAATCATTAAAATCAGCGTACCTGCTCTGATCGTGTTTTTCACAGTACAAACACTATTGAAACAGTATTTGGAAAAGCAATATCAAATGCGTTTGCTGGACAGGCAGGAAGGGCACCAAAAGATCTCGACCCCTATTCGCCTCCAGGCGTACGAAAGACTGGCCATGCTTTGCGAACGAATCGACCTGCCCAATCTGCTTTCCCGGCTCCGTACGCAGGAAGGCACTGCTGCCGGACTTCAGATTTCCATGGTCATGGCTGTTCAACAGGAATTTGAGCATAATGTGAGCCAACAGATTTATGTCTCGGATCAACTTTGGCAGATCCTCAATTTTGCTAAAACAGACACCATTACACTGATCAATGGTTTGGGCGAAAAGGTGGACCCAAAAGCACCAGCCAAAGAGCTGGCCGGAACCATTGTCACCTTTATTCAACAGCAGGAACATTCTGCCATAAATACAGCGCGCGCTGCGATTCGAAAGGAAGCTGGTTTATTACTGTAGAAAAATTCACCCATAAGGATGAATAAAGTCAGGTAGTAGTCACTGAATTTTGGGGTGTTGTTAACCAATCCAAAAATCATGACTCAACTGAAAACCTTTCTACTTTTTCTATTCCTGTGTTTCACCCTTCAAGGATTTTCCATCACCTATTCCTGGGGAGGTGGAACCGGCTTATGGGATAACCCCAACAATTGGAGTCCGGTAGGTGTCCCAACCTTCAGCGATTGGGTGGAAATTGGTATCGGAACAGCTATCATCCCCAATTATTATGATGCAGATGCCTACATAGTAACAGTATATGACTCCGGAAATCTTATTATCCGGAAGCATGCCGAGCTTACTTTAGCCGGCTCCGTTTTGACTCAAATGGTTATTCATGGCGATGTAACCAACAGAGGAAAAATTTACAGCGAACCAGCCAACGGCACTCCAAATAATTGCATTGCTATTTACGGAAGCGGCTCCTTGTATCAAACTTCTACCGGGAAACTATATTTAAAAGATTACCTATACAAGGCAATTTATATTGTTGGTATCCTGGATAATCAGGGACTCATTGATATCGATGGTGAAAATGTTGGTGAGCAAGGCATAATGACAGAGTTTAGCGGCATCCTCAACAATACCGCAACCGGAACAATCCTGATTGATAATACACAGGATTTTGGGATCACCCTGGCCAGTACAGGTACTCCCTTCGATAATTATGGCATCATCAAAATAGTCTCAACAACCGTAAACACGGCCTTTAATGTCTTTCTTTCTGACTTCAATAATTATAATTATTTATACATCAACGGCGGAACAAGCATAGGCCTTGATGTTTTTTTAGACAGGACTGTAACCAATACCGGGAAAATCAATATATCCTCTACCGCAAATACGGGAAAAGGGATGAATGTCCTGGGCGAATTTTACAACATGTCTTCCGGCGAATTATTGGTTCAAAATTCCGGCGAACTTGGAATAGAAATCGGCTGGAACGGAACCCTACAGAACCTGGGACTGGTAACGATCTCCGGAAGCATGGGAAATATTCCGTTAACGGTGCTGAACACGCTGGTCAACGAAGGCAATATCAATGTCATTGCCACTAATACTACCTCGCCCTATTTTCAAATTATTAATTATGGATTTATTGAAAACCATTCCTGTGGAAACATTTCGCATAATGGCAAACTGTATGTAATTAATACAGGGGAAGTATTAAACCAGGGCTATTGGACGAGTTGGAACACCGGCACAGACATTAACCTGGGCTTCTTTGAAAATGAAGGTGTTTTAGCCTATCCGTATGGCAGCTTTAATAATGTATCAGTAAGTAACTCAGGCTATAAATTTGAACCTATCAGTGGGGCAGCCTGTCTCAATTCTACTATCTATGATGCACTCGTACTTGGAAGCAATGCCAATCAAACCGTATTAAACGTTTACACTGACGGCAAGTACAATACAATTGGCGGAAGCTATCTGGCAAGCTCAAATAAATTATTTGCCAACCAGGAGGCAGTGGGTCTATCCATCCTCTATTTTGACATGCAAAACTCAACCGGTTGCAGTTACCGGATGCCGCTGGGTTTTGACATTCCGATCCAGGGAGGGGTAGAACTCTGCGGAGACGGGATTGATAATGATTGCGATGGTCTGATTGATGAGTCGGGTTGTCTGGCTCCCAGCCTGAACACCGAAATCGGACAGGTCCAACAGCAAAAAAGTCCGGCTTTCGCCCCAGACTCATTTGATATTTTTCCAAACCCAAGTCACGGGAATTTTCAAATTCAAACAGGCCAGGCTGTTGGTGAAATCAATACCATCTACCTGCTAAACGCAGGAGGTCAGGTCATCTGGAAAGGGCTGAATACTAACCTGATCCCGGAAATTCCGGCTGGCCTGTACTGGGTTCGCATAGAAACCAATACCGGGTTTCTGCCAGCACAAAAATGGATCAAATTATAATAGAACTGGCTGTAGCATCCATCGTCGTTTTTATTCCTCTTTATCCTTCTAAATTAAAAAAATGAAAACATCCTTTCTTTTTGCAGCAGTAATATGCCTTTTTTCATATTCAAACATTTCCGCTACCTCTTATACCTGGAATGGCGGAATCAGCTATTGGGATAACCCGAACAACTGGATCCCGGTAGGCATTCCGGGCGCTGGAGATGAGATTATAATATATTCCGGTAAGCTCATTGTTCCGAATGGCTATGCTGCTGTCGCAGATGCAGTGACAATTTACAGTTCCAGTGGTAATATGGAGGTTCGCCAAACAGCTACTTTGACCTTGGTTTCCTCAACCGCAAATTCCTTGAACATTAATGGATATCTAACCAATAAGGGAAAAATATACTGCTACCCTTCAGGAGGCACTGTATCTGTTAGTGTCTCTGTTGGGGATACCGGCACCTTTTATCAGACTTCCTCTGGAAAGCTTTATTGTAAGGATTTCCAGTTTTTTGGCATTCTTTCAACAGGTGTAGTGGACAATCGGGGTACTATTGATATTGACGGCCAATTTGTCGGAGAAGAGGGTATATCCATTCAACTAAATACCGGCGTTCTGTATAACCGGTCCAGCGGAAAGATTTATATCGATGATATTACCGGAAATGGAATAGGCCTGGCACAAACAATTAGTCCGTTTGATAATTATGGAAATATTCAAATTAAATCCAACCAATTAGGACACGGCATTCAGATAGCTTCAGCAGGTTTTAATAACTACAATTATATTCTGGTAATTGGAGGTTCTTATTCTGGTTTTCGGCTCGATCCCGGAATAACTGCCACAAACTCCGGCGAAATTAATCTCTCTTCCAATCAAAGCACCGGAAATGGATTGTTAGTTCTTGGAAATTTTTACAATCTGGCTACCGGGGTTCTAAAAATCCAAAAATCCGGAACCAAAGGACTCTCTGTTTACGCAAATGGCGTCTTTGAAAACCTCGGAACCTGTACCGTTTTTGGTAATATGGGGTATAGCCCGGTATCCAACCAAAACTTGCTAATAAATGAAGGTATTTTTAAAGTTACCGCAACGAACAGCAACGGGGCTGACCAGCTTGAGAATTATGGCTACATTGAAAACATGGCTTGCGGCCACATATCGCTTACCGGAAGATTCAACAACAATTCCGGATCGGAGGTAATTAATGAAGGATTTTGGGTCTCTTCCTATACGGGTTTGGATTTTCAATTCGGAGATTTTGAAAATTCAGGCGTGGTAGCAGACCCATATGGATGTTTTAGTACCTCGACCATTACCAACTACGGTGTTCATGTTCGTCCGATACCGGGTGCGAATTGTATTTCCACCACTATATACGACGCGCTGGAACTCGGTAGTAATCCTGTTAACCCGGTTACGGCCGTTTACCTCAGTGAAAAGTACAATACATCCGGAGGGATTTATGTAGCCGGTTCAAACAAGTTATTTCCAGATCCGGCAGCAGCCGGTTTAGATCTCCTATTCCTAGAAATGTCTGGTTCGAACGGATGCAGTTACCGCATACCACTCGGTTTTGAAATCCCGATACAGGGAGGCGTAGAACTCTGTGGCGACGGGATTGATAATGATTGTGACGGGCTGATCGACGAAGCAGGATGTTTGGCGCCTCAATACATTGGACCTTCCGTAGATTTAATCCAACGTACCGAATTATCCGAAATTAGTGCTTCGCCTAAAATCTATCCAAACCCCAGCTCGGATATCCTCCAACTTGATCTAACCCGGCAGGATCTTGACTGTCTGATTGAATTAATGGATATCAATGGAAAGATCGTTTTTTCTGCCCGGGCAGCAGCAAATACATCCTTTGCTGCTTCTTTAGGAGACCAGCTGCCTGCCGGCATGTATTTGGTTCGATTGTATTCAGAACAAGGATTAGAGTGGACACAGAAATGGGTGCTTAGTCCCCGGTAATAAAAAGAGAGGCTGTTACATTTTTTGTGACAGCCTCTTCTATATAAACACCCAAAATATCCATTGCACCAGAAGTGCAGGAAACTTAATCGAACTTCGGTTTTACCACAGTAAATACCCGCGAGACATTGAAGCCAAAATGTACCCCCCCATCGGCCCAATTTCCCACAGTTTCCGTGATAAATCCTTTTTCGATCATGGAAGTGGAATTTGTGAAATGCAATTGAAAAACATGTCCTCCGGTTTCCAGATCAATACCCAACGAAATGGAGTTCCGATAATCCGGAGAAATCTGGTCGGGTAAGACAAAAATATATTCTGCGTTTATGGCCAGTCGGCTGGTAATCTTTACTCTGCCGGCAAAACCAATAGCATATACATCATTCGATACTGCTGTGGTTGCTACCAGATTACGATGCACCAGGGTGGGTGAAACCTGTAAACTCAGGTTATCGTTAATTTTGCTGCCAATTATTACCTGGGTTGTATAATATAACCTGGAGGTAAATAAATTTTCCCGATCCGGATTGGGCCAGCGTAGCGTCTGTACTGCCATACTGCCAAATATGGAAGCGGAAATGGGCATTTTTCGGGCCCCGGTACTTTGGCGCAACAACTTTAATTTTGCATAACCATCATAAGTTTTCTCAAAGCTGCTGCGTCCCCAACCAATCTGAATACGATCTGTAATACCGTAATCCAGCCCAAGCCGGATTGAAGCATTATCCAGACCAAAAAGTTCATAAAACCCACCGTTTAAAAATCCAAATCGATGCGAGATTTTGAAGTCTAACACCCCTTTGGCGGTATGTTCTATTGAATGTAGATTGATTACCCTATTAGTTTTGAATGCCGCGGATGTGTAATTGACAGTTGGCTCTTCTTCCAATAATGAAAGCAAGTCTTCCTGTGCATTTACGGTATATCCGCTCAAAAAGAGCAGGAAAATTAAACAAAACGTCTGCCGGAAGCAGTTCAGCTTATTCTTAAAAACCATGATTTATACGCTTACTTAAGTTCCTGAAAATTCACATTTACATTAATTGCAACTTCTTTGGCGATTTTTTCCCGAACCACTGATGGAATTTCGATATCATAATCAGCCACAGCAATTGCAAAGCTTGAACTTGCGGAAACAGCTCCTCCGCTAATTACGATTGTACCAGGTGCTGTGACGTCACGAGTTACACCATGTATTGTCATTTTACCACTTACTTCAATTGGATAAGTACCATCCACACCCCATTTTACGGCTTCCGGATTTTGGATATTTCCTTTGAAATTTGCTTTGGGAAACTTGTCACTTTCCATATAATTCTCATTAAAATGCTCTTGCATAAGTGCTTTTTCAAAGAGAAAGGCTTTTATCAAAACAGCAAACTCTAATTGTCCGTTGCTGATATCCAGTACGGTGGTAGCGGAACTATTATGCGCCTCGATTTGCTCCATTGGCGCATCGGAAATAAAATCAATTTTTGCTTCCCTTGTAAAATATCGTTGTGCATCAACGGAAAAGGCAGAGATCATTAAGATGGCTGCTGCCAGAATTTTAATTTTCATGAAATTCATTTTGGAGTAGTTTTTGCCTACGAAGGCAGAATTAATAATTACGGTTTGAGATGGCCACTATCCACTAGAAGCCAGTTTCCCTTGGGTTTACGTTAGGTTTAATGCTTTATTTCAATACATCTGTCGAGTACCACATCCATTAAAATACCTGTGCATTTACATTTTAGGGTAACGTTTTCTCCTGCTTTAAAATCAGTGCGATGGGAATTTGTCAACTCATCCAGGTTACAAATCACTCCAAACATCATTCCGTCTCCTTCCAGGATTATCTTTTTATTCCCGTCATCCATATTTACTTCCTGGATAGTGCCACTTACTTCTACTACTTTGCCCAGGTATTTTTCATTCGCGGAAGCCTCATTTGATTCAAATTCTGCGAAAAGGGCTTTCGACTCCAGTTTATAATCTGTCGAAGCCTTGGCCATATTCTCGAGGGGTTTATTGTATAAATAATACGCTACACCCATTGCTGTTGCCAGACCAAGTAATAAGACCAGGAGGATTTTCATTTTATTTGACATACACTTTTTGTTTTTTAATTATCTAAGGCGCCACCTGTAATCCAGGTTTCAACCTTTAGAATGGTACAATCATCCAACTTGGGCTGGCCCTGGGGCATCGGAGAAAACCCGGAATTCTGCTTAATTGCTCCTAATAATTGCCCGGAATCAACATAGCCTTTTAAGGCCGTATAGCCTTCAAGTATCACCCCACCCTGCTGCGAAGCTGCACTATGGCAGACATAACAGTTTTCCTGGATGATATTTTGAACAGTTACCGCATAAGTGACGGATGTTGTATCACATGTATTGACCGGGTATAATTCTTCTTCTACGTCGTAATAACAGGCTGCATTCAGAAAAACAAACAAGGATAAAACAGATAATAATTTTACGTACTTCATCATTTTGAGTTTCAATTCTAATTTTCCAATGCGCCTGAATCAATCCAGCTTTTTAGCTGGGCTATTTCGCAATCAGGCAGTTTATTTCCGCCCTGCGGCATAAAACTATAACCGGCATCCCAGTTTACTGCTCCGAGCAATTGACCGGAATCTGCCATGGCTTTCACACCTGCATAAGTCATGAACGAAATTCCGCCGGAAGGCACACTCCCGCCGTGACAGCCCACACAGGTATTATCAAGTATCGGACGAATGACTGCCGCGTAACTTACATCGGTGGTATCGCAATTTAGATCAGGATTGCACTCCAGATTATCTGCTCCCTGAAGTATCCATTGACTGATGATGTTTATTTGCTCTTGTGTCAAGGGCGTTTCCGGTGGTGGTGGCATTTTTTTGTCCGGATCAGTTTCTGTGATGACCTCAAACATTTCGCTATCTCCTAAATCAAACGCTTTTACCACATCAGAATTCATTACAGTTTGGAAGCTTTCCAAAACAACCCCATCTTCTGCACTCGCTGCATTATGGCATCCACTAAAAGCACAATTTGAAATCAGAATAGGAAGGACATCGTATTCAAAATAAATAAGATCCGGATCACAGGGAGTACCCTGCATCGTTGTATCCACCGGATTGTCGGAAGTATCAATCGGTGTCGGATCTATATCCTGTAAAAATGGGTCATGCTTACAGGACGATATAGAAAGACCCAGTACAAGCACACTGAGTATGTAGAATATATGAAAGTTTCTCATTGTTGGGTTATCCAATTTACATTGTAAAATTAAGCCGTGTAAACGGCTCTTAAAACTGTTTGATTCCGAACGGGCAAAAAGACCTACTGAACGAGGGTTATTGGTTGGCGATCATGAAATCACCCGCTTCATTATTTACGTCTGGATTGTTCATCATGGATCGCCGGCCTTGTAACTGGGCTTCTGCATCCAGTCCAAATGCTCCCTGACTAACGATTTCCTCCCCAACCGTTAGGCCTGAAATTATTTCAATCCAGTCTCCCAAATCCCGCCCTGTTTGAACTTCACAGTAGGAAAAGACCGGCCTGTCATAGGTTGTTATTCTTTTATAAACTACGGATCGTTTTCCTGTCCACAAAACAGCTGATTTAGGGATATAGATTAAGTCATCTTCCGGGGGGGAAAGATACAGGGATGCTTCTGTCAACATACCTGGTTTCAATCGGTTTCCCGGATTGGGAACAATTATTCTCACCGAAATAGTCTGATTCTGCATTTCAAGCTGATCTCCAATTTTGGAAACTGAACCCAGCCAAATTTCTCCTGGAAATGCAGGTAGGGAAAGCTCTACTACTGCCCCTTCTTTTATCTTATGCAGATCAGCTTCATAAACGTCCAGAACAGCCCAAATTTCAGAAAGGTCAGCCACCTCATATAGCACTGTTGGATGCCCCATATGCGAATTTGTGGCATATTCTCCTTCTACGGCAAGTTTTTTTAATACCACTCCATCAAAATCAGAATAAACCGGTACGGCCTGATAATAATCACTTTCCATATCGACAGATTCAAAATAAGAATCCGGAATCTTCCAGGCTCTTAAATTATTCAGAGCCGATCTGGTCAGGCTTTCTGCATGTTTATTGAGGTGATAGGTTTCCAGAGCAGCTATCAACTCTTTGCTGTAGATAGATGCAATTGCCTGCCCTTTGCGAACCACCATACCTTCGCGGGAAATAAACAACTTTTCAATAAGACCAGGTAAATGACAAACCTGGCGAAAAATCCTGCTTTGATCGAGTTCCAGGCGGCCGCTGAGATGCAAGGTTCCAGATTCACCTTTCCCCTTTGCTACTCGTTCCGTCCGAATTTGCAATTGCTCAAATTCTCCCTGTGCTAATGGAATAAGGTCAGGATTAAAGTTTGGATTTATCTTTTTATCGACTAATTCCATTCCGCAAATCGGACAAAGCCCTGGTTCTGTCAAGCTTACGGTAGTATGCATAGAACAGGAGAAGGTACCTGCATCCTCGGAACACCAAATGGAATTAGGAGTTGACAAACCTGCTTTTTCAGGGCTTATTCGCTCCAGAATTGCCTTCCCTGATACTCCTAAAACAATTCCTATTCCTATAAAGATTATATGTTTGAACTGCATGGTGATGTGTTTAACTTATTGGATGATCGCTTTTCCCTGGTATAAACGCTTGTCAGAGTAAAGCTGGATAAAGTAAATGCCGGCTTCAAAATCAACCGTTTTCTCTAAATAGATTTGTTTGCTTCCGCGAATATCCCCCTCCATATATAGTCGGCCGTCAACTCCATAGATTTTATATTGAAGAACCTTGCCAAAGTCATTCGGCGAAAGCCCCTCCAAATACCAACCTTGAAAACCCTGGGGCCCGGGATTGGGATGAAGGACAAGATCGTGATTGATTATTTCAGTTGGACGAGTACCCACTATACCCACTTCAATTTTCTCGCAATAGGATCGATTACATTGATTAACGGTATCCTGTACAAGCAGGCAAACAGTATAAATTCCTGGTTCGTCATAGGTATGTGCAGGGTCCTGGTCATTGGATGTATAGCCGTCTCCAAAACCCCAAAGCCACAGATGCGGGTTACCGGTCGTAAGGTCGTGGAAATTGACAGATAACTCCGACTGGTTAATCGTATAAGAATAATTAGCCTGAGCCAGCAGGCACGGATCACTCAGATCGATTGTCATGCAGGTATCATCTACACAGGCACCACCCTCTATGCTGAGGCATAATTCATAGGTACCGAGTGTATCAAACGTATAATCTCCCTGGGCCAAACCCTGCAATATGGGTTGTCCATCTATAGACCATACCCAATTTGAAACCGGCTCAGACACCATGGAATTATCTACAAAACTGATCAACATTCCATCTGATTCCAGGGTAAAAGAAGCTTCACAGAAGTATCCTCCAACCTGAATATTCGTGCATGTGGTATCTGAGCAAGCTAAGTCAATATCGGTACTGATCAGACAAACCTCATATAATCCGTCTATTGCATAAACATGCGATGGGTTTTGGTTGCTCGAAAAATCACCATCCCCAAATTGCCATTCCCAAATATCTGTTTCAGGAGAGGAAAGGTCTGTCAAGTCTATTGTCAAATTCGGATGATCGACCTCGTAGGTAAATCCGGATTCAAATCCAAAACACGGATCATCACAATCAGGCATTTGAATACTTGTTTCCAACGTGCATTCCGGGTCATCTATGTCAATGATTTGCACAGAATAAGCCTGTCCGTCACAGGGTAATTCAACAAATACCGAGTTAAATCCGGAAGTAGCATAGGATTGTGGATTAGTTACTGCCGGATTGCCATCCACAAAAAGATTAAAGCCACTCGGACCTACATTATCCGCGAAAAAATCCAGCTGGACGGCTAATAAATTATCATCTGAAGGTTCTTCTGCGATTATTAGTCCGGCCATTCCAATGCCTCCGGGAGCGCCATGTGGCACGCAATAATAGGGGTGTTCCCCGGGTGTTTCAATTATTAAATCATAAACAGCGCCCTGCCCAAGCAGCCCGGAATTCCAGGTATCCACCCCACTGGTAGCATCCGAAGTAGTGGTATGCGGGATAACTCCCAACCAGATAAATCTGATCGTATCCCCTACTGCTACGGTAAGGACAGCAGGTTCAAATACATAATCCAATACCTGTATTTCAAAAAGCTGGGGCACATTTATCGACACGTTATCCAATTCAAGCAGGCAACCGGCTGCACAATCAATTACATCCAGCGAAAGCGACCCGGTACAGGCCAAAGAATCTAAATCCCCTACCTCAACTTGATGTGTCTGCCCGTCTCCGGGAATTTCAAGCACAATATTGGTGACTCCACCAGAATATTCAAAGGGCGATCCAGGTACCAAATTCCCATCCAGAGCTAAATCAAAGCCTTGGGAACCTGTCCCGGTGCCTATAACCGTAATTTCATAGGTTAAATTACCTTCGGAATTACATCCTTCCAGCAATTCCGTTTCTAAACCTAAAAAGCAAGGGAGGGAGCAATCCTCTGTATTAACCTCCAGCAAAAACTGGCAACCCAGGCTATCCAGATCTTGAAATTCAATCATACGCGTACCTCCATCTCCAAGAAGGAATGCTTGAAGGTTGGTCACTCCTCCCGGGTCATAAGAAAACGGACTGCCGGGTAATTCCTCCCCATCAACAAAAACTTCAAATCCACTTGAACCAGGATTTAAGGCTTCGAGAGATAATTCATATTCAATAAGGGAGTTATCGCCACAAGGTGAAATTGGTGTGGCCGTAGCTTCCAAAGAACAATAGGTGGGGTCACAATCGGGAACCACAAAACTGAAATTCGCAGTACATGACGAATCATCCGCATCTGTAATTGTCAATTCATGTACTGTTCCATCCCCGGAAAGGCTGATGAAAATTGTTTGAGACCCTGTGCCAGTATATGAAAACGGGTTTCCGGTATCCGGAATTCCATCTATGAATACCTGGAAACCTGATTGTCCGGTGTTTAAATTATTGAAACTTACCTGATAGCTAACCAGACCATCAACACAAGGCGTTGAAGCGATTGCATTAATTGTCCCGGCCATTCCGATTCCTCCGGGTGCTCCATGTGGGATGCAATAATATGGATGAAGGCCAAGTTCGTCAATAGTTTCCTCGAAACTGCTTCCCTGACCAAGCAGACCGCTGTCCCAGCTATCTGGTCCATTTGTCGCATCTGATGTAGTAGTGTGCGCAATTTGACCGGTCCATTCCCAACGGACTACATCTCCAATTGAAACCTCAATATCTTTTGGTACAAACTCAAAATCTTCCACAGCAACTGTATGAATGACCGGATCGTTTCCACCAATTAGAACGAGAGAAATGTCTGAAATAGAGCAAGGCAAGCTACAATTTGACGTACTTATCGCTATCTGATCCAGACAACTCGGATCGTCTATATCTCGCACTCCGATTATATGATTTCCTCCGTCGCCTGCCAC
>JAGQWR010000190.1 GCA_020437105.1 Saprospiraceae bacterium | reverse complement strand
GGTCCTGACCTGCAAAATTCATCCTCCGACCAGAGAGTAGGCCCGTTGATCGAATTTTAAAAACAATATCGCCGTAAGATCCTTTTTTTGGGGACGCAAGGGTTTTGATATTCAACTTTTTACAAAGAAGAGATAGTCTTTTGGCAGAAACATGAAGGATAAGAATGTAGCCGGCTTTTTAGCACTTTTTTTCGGATGGATGGGATTTCATCGATTTTACCTGGGCCAGGTTGGACTGGGTATTATATTTTTTTTATTGTCTTTTTCAGGGATTTCCGTCGTTATGGGAATCGTAGATGCCCTGGCCTTTTTTTTCATGGACAAGGATAAATTTAACCTGAAATATAACCGCAAGTACTACGACGAAATGCGGCAAAGACGTGATACAGATTATGTGCGCCGCAAAAGAGGCGAGACCGATTTTAACCGGGGAGCCCGGGCAGAACGTCGGGCAGAGCGGGAGTCATCCAGAAGGGAAAGGCGTGGATTTGGCCCGCGCCAAACGCGCAGGAGCCCGTCCGGGGCTAAAGCAAATCCCTATAAACAATCCGGAAAAGACAAATACAAGGACTTTGATTACCAGGGGGCGATAGAAGATTTTAAAAAATCATTGGAAATTCAACCGGTAGATCCGGCAGTTCATTTTAACCTGGCCTGTGCCTATTCACTGGAGGAAAATGTCGATCAGTCGTTTTATCATCTGGAACAGGCAGTTGCCACCGGGTTTAAGGATTTTAAATTAATCAAAGAGCACGATGCCCTGGCCTTTTTGCGCATCCAGTCCAGCTTTGATGCCTTCGTTGAAAACAACTATAAAGTCGCTGTCAAATCAGAACCAAAGGAGCCTTTGAAGGCTGATGAAGTAAAGCAGGAAGATGATTTATTAAGTACTACCCCCGACCTGCTTGACCAGATCAAGAAATTAGGCGATCTCCGGGATAAGGGGCTGTTGACCGAAGATGAATTTGTCGATCAAAAGAAAAAATTGCTTGGCTAAGGATAAAATTTGTCTATTAAAGTTGTAAGCCGCTTAGAAAATCACCACATTGTCGTTCAATCCTTATCAGTAAAAAAGATTTAACGTCTTGATAAGGAACCAGTGCTTTCGGTTTTCGTTATCTATATGCAGGGCAATGGGTTTTTCCGGAATCCCTGAATTATTGAAATTGAACATATTCTCATGATAGCGGCCAATATTCTCTCGAATAACATGATCCCACTCCGGACTTCCGATACCGGAGATGAAGCACTCAGCATAATGAGTGATTTCTATATCAAACATTTGCCTATCGTAAATGATAAGCAATTGCTGGGTCTCCTTTCGGAGGATGATATCCTGGAGAATGATGTCTCTGAGCCTATCGGTTCGTATCACCTTTCGCTTCAATACCCCTATGTTCGGGAGGATAATCACCTGTACGAAGTCATGCGCCTCATCGCTGAGCTGGATTTGACAGTTATTCCGGTAGTTGATCGAAACCAGAATTATATAGGCATGATCAGCCTCCAGGATTTACTCAATTATTTTGCGCAGACAGGCTCCTTTACAGAGCCGGGCGGGATCATTGTCCTGGAAGTGCAACGTCGCGATTATTCGCTCTCAGAGATTGCACGGTTGGTAGAATCAGAGCAAGCGGCTATCCTCAGTTCCTTTATTTCCTCCAGCCTGGATGCTTCCCAATCGCTGGTACATGTTACCATTAAAGTGAATCGCCAGCATACCTCATCGATTGTAGCCACCCTGCAACGGTTTGGATATGAGATAAAAGCCACCTTTGGCGAACGTGAAATGCTGGATGGTCTGCAAGAGCGTTTTGACTCCCTAATGTCTTACCTGAATGTCTGATCTCCGGTAGAGATCACGTATTTTCCTATATCTTCGGGGCATGAACTGCCGCTTGATTTCCCATTTTTCGCTGAGTCAAAAATTACTGCTTTCCGGCATTCTGCTGATCTGTTTTCATTTTGGTCTATCTGCTCAGACCCTGCTACAAATAGACACGATTCTGGTGAGCGGGCAGGTAAAAACAAAGGAACGGATCATCCTTCGGGAGTTGACTTTCGCTCAGGGTGATACCCTCGAAATGCGTACACTAAGTGCCACGCTTGAAGCGAATCAGCTACGACTAATGAACACCGGCCTTTTTTCGGATGTGTTTCTAAATGTGAAAACCTGGGACACGGAGCTTAATAAAATTGGCATATCGGTAGAAGTATCTGAAGCCTGGTATGTGTATCCCGTCCCGACTTTTGAATTAGCAGATCGAAACTTTAATGTCTGGTGGAAAGATTACGAGCACTCTTTACGTCGGGTGAATTTTGGATTCAACCTGTACTATTCGAATGTAACTGGCAGGCAGGACTATCTAAAGCTGGTCACCCAATTTGGATTTACCCGTAAAGCAGAACTGGAATATACTTTTCCTTATGTCAATCGGGCACAGACACTGGGCCTTTCCGGCGGATTTTTATTTACCCGGAATCGATCTATCAATTATACCACAGAATCGGATAAACAAGTTTTTCAACGATTAGATGAGGGGCCTGATCTGTTGCAACGCATTCGAGGTACACTCGGAGTCAGGTACCGGCCAGAACTAAATCTGATGCATAAATGGCAGCTTGGATTTCATTATAATCGCATCGACAGCCTGGTCAATTCGGAGTTGAATCCGGATTTTTTTCTCGGAAATACCAGGCAGCGCTATATGTCGCTTGAGTATGATCTTGCCGTTGATCGACGCAACGTAATCGCATATCCAACCAAGGGTATTTTTTGGTTTCTCAATATCCGTAAAGAAGGGTTTGGCATATGGGATGATCTCAACCAGTTGTATGTACAGACCAGTGTGAATCCCTATTTTACCCTGAATGATCACCTCAGCCTTGGCCTGGGGCTGAAAGGGCGAATCGCTTTTTTTCGAAAGAAACAGCCTTTTTATAATAGCCGGGCATTGGGTTATGAGGATGATTATGTCCGGGGCTATGAATATTATGTGATAGACGGACTAGACTATGGCTTAGCTAAAATAGACTTTCGGTTTAATTTTTTGGATCGCCCCTTTAATTGGGGAAAAGCGATGCCTATTGCTTCCCTTAAAACGATGCCGCTTAAAGTCTATCTGAATGTTTACAACGATTTTGGTTATGCCAATAACCCATACTATGCAAGCAGTAATCAACTGGCCAACGAGTTGCTCTGGAGTGTTGGAGTCGGACTGGATATCCTGGTATATTACAATAAACTCATCCAGATTCAGGTAAGTAGAAACCATCTGGATGAATGGGGCGTTTTTTTACACTGGACCCTTAGCTTGTAAGGTGATCAGAATTGCCAAAAAAGTTGCTGTCATAAATTATTGAGTAAATTGTCTGATAATACGCAAGCACTTAATTCAAAATTTACGCGAACTCCATGCAAGTTGTTGTTTATAGCCAGGTTCTAAAGAAAAAGGATATTCCGCATGTGCAGAAACTGTTTGATGCCCTGCATCAGCACGGGATCAATGCCTATGTTTTTGCGCCTTATCTGGAACAACTGCGCGGCAAGATCAATTTTTCCCGGGATGTTGGTTCGTTTGAGGGGTACCTGGATTTCAATGTCAAGAAATTTGATTTTGCGATCACCCTGGGTGGAGATGGAACCATATTGGCAGCTGTAACTTATATTCGGGATAGTGGCGTTCCTATTATGGGGATAAACCTTGGCCGACTTGGTTTCCTGGCCAGCAACGAAAAATCCAAAACAGAAGAAGCCGTAACGGCACTTGTTCAGGGCAAATACCGAATCTCCAAGCGTACCCTGCTTACCCTAAATTGCAATTATCCGCTTTTTGACGATTTCCCTTTCGCTTTGAATGATTTTACCCTCTTGAAACGGGATACTTCTTCGATGATTACCGTGCATGCCTATGTCAATGGAGCCTATCTGAATACCTACTGGGCGGATGGGATTATAGTGAGCACACCCACCGGTTCAACAGGGTATTCGCTCAGCTGTGGCGGTCCTATTGTGTTTCCCGATTCCGGCAATTTTATCATCACACCTGTTGCGCCCCACAACCTAAATGTGCGACCTATTGTGATCTCCGACGATTCGGTCATAACATTTGAAATTGAAGGCCGGACCGAAAATTTTCTCTGCACACTGGATTCCCGCTTTGAGACCATCACTACCCAACATCGGCTTGCTGTTGCGAAGTCAGATTTTAAAATTCGGGTCGTTGAATTGGAAAAAACAGGTTTCCTTCACACCATTCGCGAAAAACTCTCCTGGGGCATTGATTCCAGAAATGGGTGAGGTGGCGAGCTGCGCTCGGGTTTAAAGCGTAAGAACCTGAGGTAGTTTGAGTTTGAGTTTGAGTTTGCCCCGATAGCTATCGGGCGAGTGTGAGTTTAAATCACGTGGAGTCGCGGAGCGTTCTCCCCGATCAGCAAAGCTGATCCTCCCCCGCAAGCCGCAGGCAAGCACTCCACGTGACGCGCAGCGGAAAATTCCACGATGAAGTTTGAGTTTAAATCACGCGGAGCCGCAGAGCATCTCCCCGATCAGCAAAGCTGATCCTCCCCCGCGAAGCCGCAGGCGAGCACTCCCCACGACGCGCAGAGGAGGATCAACGAGACAGTTTGAGTTTGGGAATTAAAAATTATTTCGTCTT
>JAGQWR010000189.1 GCA_020437105.1 Saprospiraceae bacterium | reverse complement strand
AATGTAGATCCAACGACGGTAGCGATTGTGAGTTCACCATCAAACGGCATGGTATCGGTCAATCCGGTCAGTGGGGAAATCACCTATACTCCTGATCCGAATTTTAACGGAGTAGATAGCTACACTTACTCGATCTGTGATGATGGAAATCCGCTACCGCCATTATGCGATACAGCTACGGTAACCATTACGGTTAATCCGGTGAATGATCCACCGACTGCTCAGGATGATTCATCTACAACTGATGAAAATAGCCCTGTGGTTACAGATGTTGCAGCCAATGATTCGGATCCCAATGATCCACTTTCGGATGTAGATCCGACCACTGTGGCTATTGTCGATCCACCAAGCAATGGCATGGTATCTGTTAACCCGGTAACAGGGGAAATCACTTATACTCCGAATTCCTTTTTCTATGGAGTAGATACATATACGTATGTGATTTGCGATAATGGAAACCCATTGCCACCACTATGTGATACAGCCGCGGTAACGATTACGGTTGCTCCTGTATTTGTTCGCTTACAACCAATCGTGCTATTACAGGGAGCCCTGATTGATTATCCAGGTTCGCTGATGATTGACAGTTTGCGTCACAATGGATATATCCCATTGACAGAACCTTATTCTGCTTTGCCAAACTATACCCATGAGAGTGGGGGAGGCAACGAAATGATACTTGACTCAGCCGGGGTACTGGCCGATTATGGACCAAATTCGATTGTTGACTGGGTCTTTATTGAATTACGTGATCCCCTTGATTCAACTTCGGTTGTAGCGACTCGTGCGGCATTGGTACAACGCGACGGCGATGTAGTCGATGTGGACGGTAGTTCGCCGGTCCTGTTTACTCAAACTATGAATGGATCCTATTTCGTATCGATTCGACATCGGAATCATCTCGGTGCCATGTTTGCTACAGACCAGCATTTGAGTGCCACCGGAACGATTGTTGACTTTACAGATACAGGTACCGACTTTTTCCAAACATCCGCTTTGTTTGATACCTACGAACAAGTGATTGTTTCCGGGAAATATGCCTTATGGGCAGGTAATACGAATGCTAATGGGTCTGTGGTATATGCCGGTCAGGACAATGACAAGGATCCGATCTTCAATGAGATCGACCAGGCTCCAGGAAATCCGTTAAAATTCCAAACCTACCTCTTCCCGGGATATCATCTGGGGGATGTAAAACTTGATGGAAAAACTGTTTATGCTGGGCAGAATAATGATGTAGATGCCATTTTCAATAATGTAGATGGTCATCCGGCAAATTTCTTGAAACTGCAAACATTCATTATTCCACAACAGCTGCCACAATAACTACTACGCGGCCGACTCCAGACAGAGGTTATCGGGGGGTAACCTTCTGTCGGTCGGCCCATATTAACAAATTATCTCATGAAAAAATTAGTACTCATTTTAATCAGTATGGTATCCCTGTTGCAATTATATGCGCAGGATGAAATACTGTATGGATTTGAACAGACTCCGGGGGATCCTCTGGAGTTTTCTGCTGTGGCATATCCAAATTTTAGCTCCGGTAATGTCACCATTTCTACGGCTGTGTTTTCTTTTATTTTACCAGAAAATACGGTCACTGACCCGGCTATACCGGTTGTACCGGCATCCGGGCCTTTTACGAATATTACGGGTGTTTGGGAAGCCCAAAAGATTACGCCGAATTTGTACGACATGCTCGGTTTTAATTCTGCCGAATTGGAAGGAAATGATGTGTATCAGGTTGTCCTTCAAAATTCTCCGGAATTAAACAACGTCGTGATGGATCAGCCTGTCTATTTGTTTTCCTTTCGGCTGACCAATGATTGCATGAATGGAAATGTTGAAGTATTAACAAACAATGGTTCCATCCAGCAATCAATTTTAAATAATCTGGGTGCTAATTTCAACAATCAGATATCGGTAAGTATCGATGATGCTCCATCAACTGATATATATGCCGGCAATAACCCGGTTACCTATTCTTATCCTTGTCCGGTAGATAATAGTGTACCAAACCCGGAAAATGATAACGTGACCTTGATTGAAGATGGTGGCTTCCAGACCATTGATGTGTTGGTGAATGATGATTTCGGATTAGATGGTCCCGGAAACCAGGATATCAGTATTACGGTATTTCCATTAAATGGAACGCTTGTGTTAGATGATGGTGGGACACCAGGTGATCCGACCGATGATTCTTTCCAGTATTCTCCGGATCCAAATTTTAATGGAACAGATCAATTTAGCTATGAGATCTGTGATTTGGATGGCGACTGTGCTACTGCAACCGTATTTATAACAGTAGATCCGGTAAATGATCCACCACTTGCAATTGATGATACGGATAATACAATTGAAGGTATGCCAATCACAACGGATGTATTGGCCAATGATTCTGATCCGAATGACCCTCTGGGCGGTATTGATGAAACGAGTGTTTATGTGGTTAGTATTCCGGGTAATGGCATGTTATCGGTCAATCCGGTAACAGGAGAAATCACTTATACTCCGAATCCCGGATTCGTTGGCGTAGATGTTTATTCCTATGCAGTTTGTGATACCGGAAATCCGCTTCCTCCCTTATGTGATACGGCTACAGTGACCATTACTGTAAATGCAGATAACTTTCCGCCCGTCATCACCTATAATGAAAATGAGGTTGATACAGTCTATGTAATAGTGGAGGAAAATGGATCCGACACCACCTGTTTTACTATTACGGATCCGGACGAGGATGATGTAAGCTGTGAACTCTTTGGTCCTTCTAATGGTTCGGCCTTTTTGCTTAACGATACCTGTGTTGTTTATTCGCCGACAGGCGGATATACCGGGCCTGATGAAATACTTAAGGTAGCCTGCGACCCCTTTGGCGGATGCGATTCCATCTATATTATTTATGATGTTATTCCGTTACCGGAAATCATTTATCCGGTCACCTGTAGTTGTGAGGATAATGCAACTACCCAGGAAAACGGCCAATTTAGCGAACTGTTGAATTTAGTAGCGGGTAGTGGACAGACCTGGATCATGACCAGTAGTTCTGGTTTTTATCAAAGCTCCAGCCCTGCGCCACCCCTAAACCCAATTCCTTTTCCACCGGGCTTTATCCTGACCGAGTCTCCTGCGGGATCCGGTAATTATCCCTTATCGGGAAAGATTGTGGATGGACAAACCTATAATCTGACCTTCCAGAATGAATTTGGACAGCAAATCTCTGCCAGTAGCAGTTGTTACTATCCAAACCTGTCATTCGTAGGACTGGAAGAAGATTATTGTATTGGCTCGCCTGCGGTTACCCTTCAGGGGAGTTCAGGAGGTGCTGCCGGCATGGCCGCATTTACAATTAATGGTCAACCCGCCAGTATATTTGATCCGGCTGCACTCGGAGTTGGTTCCTATGTTGTGGAGTTTACTTTTGATGCAGGTACGGCAACCCCAAATGACCCGCTCGATCCTGGATGTGTACAACGGATCAGCCAGTTTGTTTATGTCCTGGAAACACCCTCTACAGTAGCATGCAATGACAATGTTCAGGTTTCTTTTGACCAAAATTGTGAAGTATTGGTAACACCCGATATGGTTTTGGAGGGATCTTATATCTGTAATGATGATTTCTCTGTCAGCATCAGTTACCAGAATAACAGTGTGCCAAATCCGGTTGGTATCCAATATGCCGGACTGGAACTGGTCGTTTTGGTTACGCATATCCCTTCCGGGAATTCCTGTTGGAGTACCATCACCCCGGAAGACAAACTGGCACCGGTATTTGATTGTCCATCCGAAGCAATTGAGATTGAATGTTGGCAGGACCCGGCAGTGGTCCTCCCACCAGTGGCCCTTGATAATTGTACCAGTGTTACGTACCACCTGATCTCTGAAACCTATACAGATCAGGATGTATGTGATGATGGGTACGCCGTCCTTGTAAAGGTCTGGACTGCTACAGATGCTTTTGAAAATGAAAGTGATCCCTGTGTTCAAACCATCCATATTGTTCGGGAAGACTATGTTGATTTCCCCGATGATATAGAATGGGAATGCACAGATTACAACACCTATAATACAATTGTAGCAGCGACCCCTCTTACCGGGGTGTTGTCAACTACCGGCTCCGGAGTTCCGAATGTACATGAAGGGACTTATTGCCAATACGGTTATACCTGGTCTGATATGATCCTCGAAACCTGCGGCGATAATTTTAAAATCGTACGTACCTGGACAGTATTCGACTGGTGTACCAACAGTATTATTACCGAAAATGAGGAAGGAGAGGACAATGTTCAGGTCATTAAGATTCTGGATACCACACCGCCCTCCCTAAATATGAATCCTTTTGAAGTATCTGCCAATATTCAGGGAGCCCATCCACAGCCTTGTGTTTCTCAGGATTTCCTGCCGGCAGCTAATGTTACGGATGCCTGCTCCAACTGGACCTTGCGCATTTTTACGCCTGTTGGCGAAGCAGTATATATCAATGGGCAAGACGGTTCAAATGGAGGTTTGATACCTGCACCTGGTCTGGATCTTGGTTTCCATATCATCACCTATCAGGCAACAGATGACTGTGGGAATGTCGGTACCATTCAGGTTGTCATTGAAGTAGTTGACGATATCGCGCCAACAGCCATTTGCGATGAGATCACCGATGTGTCTCTTAGCAGTAATGGCGTAGCTGTCGTACCGGCCAGCGTATTTGATGATGGGTCTTACGACAATTGCGGATTGGATGGATTCCTGGCACGCCGGATGGATGGCGATTGCAATGGAGGCTTTGATGACTTTGGCCCGGATGTAACCTTCTGTTGTTCAGATGTGCCAAATAATCCAATTCTGGTTGTTTTCCGGGTTGTCGATTTTAACGGCAACACCAATGACTGTATGGTGCAGGTGTTTGTTGAAGATAAGATTCCGCCAATTAGCACTTACTGCCCGGGTGCGCAAACAATTACCTGTGCAGATTATGTAGATAATTATGCAGCAGCCATCAACAACGGGGATTATACTGTCCTGGATGGTTTTGGTACGCCTGTTTTCTACGACAATTGTGTTACTCATGTTGAGGCAAATGTTACCGTTAATATTAATAGCTGCCAGGAAGGCACGATCATACGCAACTGGACTGCTACAGACGATAATCCTCAAAACCCATCGGCCAATTGTACGCAGACGATTTTTGTACAAC
>JAGQWR010000188.1 GCA_020437105.1 Saprospiraceae bacterium | reverse complement strand
GGGCTGCGCCCGGTCTAGGGTCGATTAGGGCTTATAGCCCTTTTGGTCTATTGCCTTCGGCTTTGGTCTATTGCGGATTACTTCATTTTGAAGTTCTTCATTCAGCATTCAAAATTCGGCATTCAAAATTATTATGGTTGAGAGTTTAGAAATTCGTATTTGACGAATTACCGGCATTAACGATTTAAACGTTTTAAACGATTCAAACGGTTTAAACCTGAGCGCAAGCGAACACAACCAAATTCTTTTTCAAATCGTTTTGATTAGGCAAAATATGAACCCATTAACTTTACTATGGTCAAATTTATTTCAAACGAAGAGCAGGAGGAGCAGCCGTTTAGCGTGCCCTTTAACGACGCCCAACTCCTGGATGCCTACTCTAATGCCGTGATTGGCGCTTCCAGCCGAGTGAGTCAGGCTGTTGTACAAATACAGGTGCAAAAAGCGAAAGCGGCTGTACGACCCCAACGTGGCGGTGCCCCCAGTCCGGGAGCAGGAGGCGGATCGGGATTTATCATTTCTTCGGATGGCTTTATTGTAACCAATAGCCATGTCGTAAATCGGGCTACCAAAATCCAGATTGTACTGCAAGATGGACGGGAATACCCTGGGCGATTGGTCGGAGAAGATCCCGCTACGGATATCGCGGTGGTGCAGATCAATGCAGATAACCTCACAACTACGCTCTTTGGGGATTCGGATAAATTGCAGGTGGGCCAATTGGCGATCGCTATTGGAAATCCGTTCGGATTTCAGTATTCGGTGACAGCCGGAGTTGTCAGTGCCCTCGGACGAACACTTCGTTCGGAAAATGGCAGACTCATCGATAATGTTATCCAGACAGATGCCGCATTGAATCCCGGAAACTCGGGCGGGCCACTGGTGAATAGCCACGGAGAAGTGATTGGCGTGAATACCGCAGTGATCCTCCGGGCGCAGGGTCTGTGTTTTGCGGTGGGGTCGAACCTGGCAAAATACGTGGTTGGTAAACTTATTCTGGACGGGAAAGTGCGTCGCGGTTTTATTGGCATCGCCGGACAGGGAGTGCGCCTGAACCCGAGGCTGGTGCAATCCCTGAAGCTTGCTGCCCCAAGCGGAATTCTGGTGCAACAGGTGGAGAAAGATGGTCCGGCCGGATTAGCGAAACTGCTTACGGGTGATCTGATCGTCGGATTTGAAGAGGAGGTCGTACCAAGTATTGATACCTTACACAGACTCCTTTCGGAGGATGCTATCGGAAAAACGGCGCGCCTGAAGGTACTTCGCAACAATCAGTTGTTGGAATTTGCCATCACCCCGGCCGAATTGCACTAAGAAATCCAATCAGACGTTTTAAGCTATGGGAGTGCCGAGGGCATTTCCAACTGTGAAAAGTGCTACTTTTGAGGCGGAAAAAATCCTACTATGCGATTACTACTGACGATGTTTGGAATCCTGTTGTTTAACAGTATGTGGGCCCAGGAGGCCCAGCTGGCTCAACAATACTACCAGGACGGCGAATATGAGAAAGCTGCAAAGCTTTATGAAAAACTGTATGCCGATAATCACGGTAATGATTTTTACTTCGATCGACAGGTGGAAAGCCTGCTGGCCCTGGAGGAATATGGCAAATGCGAGGAAGTGCTGAAGCAGGAGCTCAAGAAGTACCCGCAAAAGGTGCAGCTATATGTTACCTATGGCAATCTCTATGAGCAGCAGTATCAGGACGAGTTAGCCAATGAGCAGTACGATAAAGCCATAAAAAAGCTGCCGGCAGATCGATATACGATTATCAAAATGGCGCAGGCCTTTACCAATCTGACCAAGTACGATCTCGCGATTGCAACCTATGAGCGGGGAGCGGAACTGCTAAATGATCAGGAAACCTTTTCCTATAACCTGGGCGAGCTCTACCGGCGCAAAGGAGATGTCCCCTTGATGATTACCAACTACCTGCATAGTATGTCAGGCAACTCCGGACGAATGGATGCCTTGCAGACTCTTTTTCAGCGTTACCTCGATGAAGACGGATACCTCGAATTGCAAACACAATTATACGATCGGATCCAGCAGGATCAGGAAAATCTGGATTACCCGGAGATGCTGGCCTGGGTGTTTATCCAACGAAAAGATTACCGCAATGCTTTCCGCCAGGTCAAGGCACTCGATAAACGATTGAGCGAAAACGGGAGCCGCGTTTTTCAATTGGCTACAGTCGCTGAAAGCGACCGCGACTATGACGCCGCCCTCACCGGATACGAGTATATTGTTACAGAGAAGGGTGTCACCTCCAGCTTTTATGTGGATGCCAAACGGCGGCTTCTGGGCTGTAAGCGAAAAAAGATCACAGAAGGGTTTGAATACCATCCGGAAGAGCTACAGGATTTGGCGGCCGAATATGTCTCCTTTCTGAATGAATTTGGCCGTTCAAAAGCAACTGCCCGTCTGATGATTGAAGAAGCTGAATTGCAGGCTTTTTACCTCAATGATCTGAATAAAGCGATCGAGGTATTGGATATGGTAGTCAACCTGCCCGGTATCCAACCGGTAATTCAGGCGGAAGCCAAACTCCGATTAGCCGATTTTTACCTGATGACAGATGAAATTTGGGAATCCACCTTGTTGTATTCTCAGGTTGATAAAGACTTTTCGGAAGACATTCTGGGGCATGAAGCCCGTTTCCGGAATGCTAAATTATCCTATTACAATGGCGACTTTGAATGGGCGCAGGCACAGTTTGAAATTTTGAAGGCATCAACCTCCAAGTTGATCGCAAATGATGCGCTGGATCTGTCGATCTTCATTATGGATAACCTGGGACTGGACACTACGGCAGAATCGCTGGGTCTTTATGCCCAGGCCGACCTGCTGATTTTCCAAAACCGTTTTGAAGAAGCCTTTAGTAAATTGGATGAATTGCTGGTGAAATTTCCGGAGCACTCCCTGTATGATGATGTGCTCTATTCGAAAGCACACATTTATCGGAAAAAGCGAGAGTATGAAATGGCTGCCAGTTACTACCAGCAGATCATTGACAACTATGGGGAGGAGATCCGGGCAGACAATGCCCTGTTTGAGCTCGCCGAGTTGTACGAGAACCAATTAGGAAATCCCGAAAAAGCACAGAGCCTTTACGAGATTCTATTTATAGATTATTCTGGAAGTACCTTTGCGGTGGAGGCCAGAAAACGCTTCCGGCGCTTAAGGGGAGACAATATCTAGAAAAGTATGTGATCATCTGACGCATGTGCATCAGATGATCACCTGGGCTAGCCTATTTTGCACTACGCTCGTCAGAGACAGTCAGTTTGTGGCGACCTTTTGCACGACGGCGGGCCAATACTTTTCTTCCGTTTTTGCTACTCATCCGAGAACGAAACCCGTGCTTGTTAGCGCGTTTTCTCTTCGATGGTTGATAGGTACGTTTCATCTTACTCGCGGTTATGTCTTATTAACTAAACTTCCCTTATTAGAAAAGTGGGACGAAGGTAAACACTATTTGGGAATTGCCCAAGATATATCCTGCTATTTACAATCTTTTCTGGAAAGGCTCTTCGTGAACTTGCCTTTTGGTTGAAATTTCCGTAACTTATGTTATGCTCGTTTTTTTATTCCTCCAAAAACCGACCAACATGAAACGTAATTTTACCCCCCCCCCTCCATTTTTTCCTTTTCATTAGCCTGATGTGCGTCCCCTTATTCGCGAAAGCGCAGGTACAGGCCTTTTATTTAGAAACCGATTACCCAGCCTCTGGCGAACAAGATCAGGAATATTTTGAACGTACGGTGACTCAGTTCGATGACTCCTCCAATGTTTATTTGGCAGGCAGCCAGTTAAACCAATACGGCTTATACGATCTGCTATTATCAAAATATGATGACAACGGCGAGTTGGTCTGGTCTGAAACCTTTAATGTAACAGATACAACAGGCCATGTTATTGTCGGAGATATGCAAATCGGTGCAGCCGGAAATATCGCTATAACAGGTACCGTTTTTAATGGCAGCACCAATGATTATGATGCCCTTACGGTGAAATTCACCACCGGTGGCACCAAGATTTGGGATCAAACGTATAATGGAAGTGGCTCTTATCTGGACGGTGGTACAGATTTGGTGATTGATGATGAAGATAATGTGTTTGTCATTGGTGGCACAACCGATGATGTCGATTTACAAGATATTCTGGTAATAAAATACGATAGTCTGGGTACAGAAGACTGGGTTACAACAATTGATGGATATGGCTATTTTGATGTAGCTGGTGCTGTGAAGTTTACAAATAGTAGTCAGGTTGGCTTAAAAATTACGGCGGCTGTCCAAACAAATCTTACAACCTGGTCAGTCGGGATTACCCGGCTTTATACATCCGATGGGTCTATTCATACTTCGCTTACAACGAGTGATTCGACCGATATTGATGAAATCAAAGATGTAACTTTTGATGCGGATGATAATATTTATGCGACGGGTTATGTAAAAACCACTCCGGCAGATCAAAGAGATATTGTAACCGTCAAGCTTGATAGCACCTTGAACTTGGAGTGGACAAAACAATATGACGGCGGCAGTACAGAAGATGATGAACCTAATGCACTTGTTGTCGATGAAAATGGAAATGTATTTGTAACCGGATTTTCCACTTCCGCAAATAAAAAGGATGTACTGGTTTTGCGATATAATGCTGCCGGTACTCTGGTATGGGCCAAAACCAAAGATGGAGCCGATCACGATACGGATGAAGGCCTGGACATCGAAGTAAAAGGTGATGCAGTTTATATCACCGGATTTGTCACCCAAAATAATACCCGTGATTATTATACCGCCATACATGAGCTCGGCGATGGTGATTTAATTTGGAGTGAGACGTATAATGGACTGCATAACCAAAATGATTTTGGCCGGGATCTTTTTATCAACGAATCCGATGAAATTGTGGTGGTCGGGACAGTAGGTGAATTAGCCAGTAAAACCACTTATACCATTGTGAAATACAGCCCGGTTGATCTGCAATTAACCGAAAACCCGGGTGCTGGTTCTCCTGTACGATTTATAGAAAATAAAGGACAATTACTTGATACAGAAGATAGCCTGGCAACAGCTGTCAAATATTACTCGCCTCACGGAGATCAGATCAGCTTTTACACAGAGGCGGGAGTGAGTATGGTTTTAGCCAGTTTAGATACTTCTTTTACGGTAGTTGATACTTTGTATCGGGTTGACATGAATTTTGGAAAAGGTACTCCTCAATCTCAACCCTATGGAATTGACCAAGCATCGCAGTGGTATAATTATTACCTGGCACATATCCCGGAAGGCCGAGAACAGGTACTTGCTTTTGAGCAATTAATATACCCAAGAGTCTATGACGATATTGATGTACAGGTTTTAAATACGGTTGGCAGCCCTATATATAGTTTTATTTGTCACCCCGGCGCTGATCCAGATGACATTGAAATTGAATTTGATGGCCAGGATAGTATATTCATAAACGGAAGTGGCGATCTGGTTTTAGAAACTTCTATTGGAGATATTATCATCCCTGCTCCGCTTGCTTATCAATTGGATTCTTTATCAAATTCATTTACTGTTGCCTGGACACCTGCTTATTCGCTTACGCTGAATACGGTCACGATTTCGACTGGTACAGTAGATAGTGGCAAGGCATTGGTGATTGAAATGGGGGAGGAAGATGTTGGTGCTTTTGTTGCGGGTAGTGATTGGATTACTTTCTTCGGAGGATCAGGAGATGATGCATTAGTAGGAATTGAAGTAACTTCAAATAGTCAGGTATTAGTAGCAGGATACTCTACAATCATCGATTATCCTGATATTATTGCCACAACATATGGTGTCCCCTTGCATCTCCCGAATTTACTTGCTAGGTTTAATGAAAACGTAGAACTGTTGTATATAACAGTTTTTGGAGCAAATGGTGATGACAGAATTGGAGACATTGCGATAAATTCCAATGAGGAAGATTTAATTGTGGTAGGATATTCAGATAGTACCGAGTTTCCGGTAACTGAAGGCGAAGAAGCCGCTAATGGATTTGATGTATTCCTTGGTTCTTTTTTTATAGAGGATGGGACAAGAGAAATACTCAAACTCCTTGACCGAGATGGGGATCAAGATGCAATGAGTGTAGCTATTAGAAATAGTAAAATCATGGTCGCAGGGTCTACAACAAATAACGATATTGAACCCGTTTCTAATACAGGAGCTTATAACCAAGCGAGTTATGGAGGCGGCATTAAAGATGGCATGCTGATGGAACTAGATGTAAATCTAGATCCCGTGTATATGACTTACTTTGGTGGAAATGGGGAAGACATAATTGGCAATGTGCTAATTGCGCCCACATCAGGCTCAACCTTTATTTTTGGGCATACTAATACGACCACAAGCAGCAATTCTTGCTCCCCGCCCACTAATGGGGGACTTCCAATTTGCGAGCCTTCGGGAAGTGAAACTTTTGATTATGGAAATGGCAATTCTGGGGCAACAGGAAATGACTTTTTTATTGCAGAATTTGATTCATCAAATGATTTAGTATGGTCTACATTTTTTGGGGGGGCAGGGGATGATGCTGTAAACTATTATCATAAAGGAAAAATTGCAGTGAACCCTGTTAATAATGATGAGTTATTACTCACAGCAAGAACCTTTGACTTCTCATCATTTCCATCAAATCCTACTACATACCCGAATTCATATCATCAAAGCCCGTCAGTAACTCAATCAAAGTTTATTGCAACATTTGAAAACCGGAATTTAACCTGGCTAACAGCTATTGATGGCCAAAATGCATTCGACAATGGTCAAACTGGTTTTTTTGATGAAAATGGTAATATCTATATGTTTGGGACCACGCCGTTTTCTCCGGTAGAAGAATTATATTATTGTGATGAGCCTCCAAATAATGACGAATTTCCACTTTGCCCACCAAGTGACCCTGACATGTTCTTTTTTGATGAAGTAAATGGTGGAGCAGGAGAGGTTGGCACTTCATTTCATGATGTATTTATTGCATTGTTTAACCTTGACAAACAGTTAATTTATTCTACATATATGGGAGGAAATAAACGAGAATATGTTCGTTCATCTGCATACAATGAATCTACTTCCGATATATATTTTGTAGGACATTCTAGTAGTGACTCTGATTTCCCTTGGCAGGTACCTCAATCATCTGTTAATCCCTATTTAAAAGATTACCTGACAGGCAATTTCGAAGGCTATATTGCCAGAATAAACACAAAATTACTTCAAACTACAACATCAACAAATGATGTATTCGCTTCGCAAAATAGCAAATCAGAATATTATCTATTTCCTAATCCAGCCAATGAGGTAATTACAATAAAATCAAATAGAATTAATCCAGACTTAGGATTAAATATTCGTTTTATTGATATTTATGGCAGACAAATTTTAGCTCCTATTAACAGGGTAGCAGGAGATGGGATTCAATTCGATACTTCAAATTTAATTTCAGGAATGTACTTCGTTTTAGTTGGAAGTGAGATTGTTGGATCATTTGTTAAAATGTAACCTTATGAATTATCACTTTCTTTGGGTGAGGACATTTCAATTAAATCAGTATTTGTATATGCGATATTTAATGAGTTTAGTCATTGCAATATTTTGGATGGTGCCCTGTTCATCACAAGGTACCCTTGGTGGCGAAATGCGATTTTTTATTCATTACCAGGAAATTGATGCTCGCTTTATGATATATCGTGAAGGAGAATCAAAGGGTTCTTTAGTGGTAGACTGGGGTGATTCTACGATTGAAACTCTAGACTGGATAGAATCAATAGTTTATCCATCTGTAATCATAGATATTTACAACAAAAAACATACTTACTCAGAGCCTGGTTCTTATGCTATTTCATTTGTAGATGGTCCTTTAATTAGTGGAGTGGCCAACATTGAAAACTCAAACGAAAAGTATTTAAATTTGGTTGATACTGTTGTGGTTTATGCACCACCACATGAGTACTCTTTTAATGAGGGAATTATACTTGATAACAACCAACTCATTTTTGATGTAGATGATGGCGTAATTAAGCTTCCTGCGATAATTGGGTGGGGCAATGGTTTTCCTGACTACACAGAAATGGTGAAAGTTCCATATCCAGCACCAGGATTTACCTATCCAGAAGCAACAAATGGGATATATACTAATAACCAAGAATCCCCTTTTTACAGTGAGTTGGTTTGGGATCGACCAGTTGAGCCTGGAATCTATGCATTAGCATTTAAAATGAGAGAATTAGTACCTAATATCGATACTCCTGATCCAAATGACACAATTATGTTATCTACCTATACGAGAGCTATGATGGTTGATGTTGATTCTTCTATGATCGTGTCTATATCAA
>JAGQWR010000187.1 GCA_020437105.1 Saprospiraceae bacterium | reverse complement strand
TTTCAGAGCAATCTGAAATTCGGGACGACTCATGTTTTATTGGCAAAACTTATTTCTGAACCAAAAACTGCTTTACTACCTGATTGCCAACTTTCAGGAAATAGATCCCGGAAGGGTAATTTGTGAGTTCCAATTCAACTGTTTCGGATTTTAAGGAGAAGGATTCAACCAATTGACCAACTGCATTAAAAACAGAAACGGGCGCATTGATCAATTGAGTCGATTCAATGATCAGTATGTTGTATGCCGGATTTGGATAGACATTGATTTGATCCAATGCTACTTCTTCTACTCCGGAAAAAATTTCGCAATCGTAAGGCACGGGGAAGCCTAATTCAATAGGATCGCCGGGGGTTAAATCTTTACCAGCAAGGCCTGGGAAATTAGGTTCATATCGCAAACAGCGGAATACAATATTCAAATTAAAACCGCCATTTGCCGGAATCGGATTGCCTTGAGTGACAGCGCCGCCGGGTATTGCCGGGTTGATATATTCCCAAACTGTTTCTCCGGCTTGATTTATTTCGAGGAAATGACCATTTGCTCCGGAGCAAATCAGTGTGTTGCCATTACTAAGTCTTTGGGCACCGGAAACAAAGCCGGAATAAAGCGATTCGACAGGGTCTGCGGTATAGGACCATTCTGGTCCGGTTGGACCGTAGGATACGCCCGCGTCAAAAGTATATTGTCCGGTGTTTGGATTGGCAATAGGTGGAGTGAAAATATCTACAGAAGAATAATTTCCATCCGGTCTGCCATTCCCGTTTTGGAAATACATGATTTTTCCGGCATCATTTAAGCCTTCCGGAATCCAATGTGGATTATGGCAGCCATAAATGATTTGACCTGCTTCGGGCGTATAGCCATAATTTTGAGGATTTCCCCAACGGAACAGTATGTCACCTCCCTGCGTACTCGTTCCGCCGGTATGGGTGGCAGCTTCTGCAGTTGTAGTACTGTGGTCAATGATAAACATTTCCGTAATAAAGAAGGAGTTGATCAAAATTTGATCCAGAGTCGGATTGTAATCAATCGCATTAATATGGAGGCAGTTGGCACCGCCATTGGCTGTTTGTCCGCCAGTAACATTAATATCCAGTAATTCCGGGTGGTCGGCTACCACGCCATAATTATCTTTTGTGGGATCAAAATCCTGAATGAGGTGATCCCAGAAATGCCATTCCCATACGATTTCGCTGGTATTGCGATCAACTTCTACCAGGAATTCAGCCCAGAGCACTCCGTCCGGAATTAAGGCCGGGTTTCTGCCAGCCTGAATGGCTTCTGCTTCAGTTTTTAGTTCCCAGGCAGGGAACAACAGGTTCCCATTTTCAAGGACGGTAAAATCGTGATGCATGCGGTGGGTGCTATCAGAAAAGATAAATTCCCACAAGATGTTTCCATCCCAATCAACTTCCTGGATTCGTTCGCCGGCGCCGTTTACCGGAAAAACAGGGTTTGCCGCAATGCCGGTAGTGGCTGTACGTAAAAGGTGTCCGTTTTCCAATAGTCGTGTCGATGCGCCGGGGGTAAAAGTGCTTTCCCATTCATTGACCACTCTGCCACAATTGTCGATCAGGTAGGTACTGGTAGTAAAAAATGGATTAAACAGGGTATATCCGTTTTGTGACCCTTCCTGATAGGAAAATAAGCCAACGGTTTGTCCGTTCAAAGCACTGGAAAAAGAAAGGATACAAAAAAGAAAGAGGAGGTAGTAGTAAAGCTTTTTCATAAGGTGTTTACATTGAGATGATGAGTGTTAAGCCAGTCAAATTTACAAGCTCAAATCAAATATAGAAATTAGAAAGCTGGTAATGGAGTATCCAGACAGATTCCCGGCGATTTGCTAAATTGTTAGCAGGTATATACCCCGGCGCAATTGGTTTGAGTCGTTTTCACCTGCCATTGCGACTGTCACCTATGTTTCGGGTATGGATGCCTCAAGGCTTTTGTATATTTGAAAATGCTAGTGAATTTTTTAGAAAATCTTATGAAAAAGGAGGCAAATCTACTCTTGGTATATGGATACCAAAAAAACTAAACAGGAATTCCAAACGGGCATTCCATTTTCTTCAAAAACATAAAAAATGAAAAAGTATCTTTTATTATTAATCGGTTTTTTACCTCTTTTCGCTACAGCGCAAACGGATCTTGGCTCCGGAGTGGAGAAACTCGCAGGCATGATCGGTGAGGTCCAGGTAGGTAAAGACGTATTCCAACAGGAATTAACCTATTCAAAAGAAAAACCATATCTGTTGGAGTTTACAATTACTCAAACTGATTCAAAGGGCAGAACAAGTAGTGAGACTTTCTCCTGGAATTTATCCCACATAGAACCCAATTTGGTCAAGTGGGAAGATGGCCGGGATCAGATTAAAGTAGCCCTGAGTGCCGGACGAAAAGAATATGTCAAAAAATTAGAGGATGGCGAGCTGGATGGCTATGATAATGAAGTGCTAATGCTTGCGACTGATATTGATAATGCCCGGGCGATGGTTGCTTTGATCAAAGAAATGATTCCGCTTGCGGTGAGTGCCTGGGAGGCAGATAGTGCCTTTCCGGAAGAGTATAACGCACTTAAAGTATGGGTTTCCCAACAAATCACTTCCGTAAGTTTCGGAGAAGACCGCTATAAACAAGAGTGGACATTTAGCGCAGATCATCCATCTCGATTGAGTTATTTTAGCAGCAAAGAAGGCGACAAGGCTGTTGATACCGAAAATCAGTTTAACCTGGCCGATATCAACCCCAATGAGATTCTGGTAAAGGTTCGTGGCGAGCAGGTGTTGCTGGAACTGGCCACCTCTGGGAATAAACGTTATGTACGCGTGTTGGAAAACGGAGCAGTTGGCAACTACGCTACGGATGTTACTGTCTTGTTTGATGATATTGATGAAGCGCTGGAGCTTAGCCAGGCATTAAAATCGCTTGTAAAACAGGCAGTGGAGACGCAAAAAACCTATTATCCGGCAGTAAGTTCTGTTGAGGCTGCCATTGCTGGTGTGCAGGAAAGTTTGGTACCCTTTGAGCTGGCAGGCACCTCTTATAAGCCGGCTATGGGGTCGGGCTGTATGGCCGAATTTACACTGGTCACAGAAAATGAGCGCGGATCGGAAGAACAGAAATATATTTTTAACTGGGCCGATTTAGACAAAGGCGCTACTGAAGTAAAAGTGAAAGGAAAAGAGATCGGACTGGAAGTACAGATAAAGGGCCGGGCAGATTATATTTATTTGGCAGAAGATGGTGAGCAGCAAAACTATACAGAGAGCTTATTTTTTCCGGTGCCTGATATTCCGACCGTAAAACAACTACAGCATTATATAAGTGGTATGGTAGATGCTTGTCCGATAGACGTGCAAAAAGCAGATTGGTCCTGGTTAAAAAAAGAAATTCAGGAGGGTGCCGTTTCCGGCGAAGGGGTGACGCAATCGGTTGACCTTTTGGAGAGCAATAACTGCAAATGGGTCCTGGAAATCAAAGAAGAGGGTAAAAAATCACAGGAAGACCGCTATGAGTTTAACCTGTATGATATCAATCCCAAAGGGGTTGAGCTTCAAATTTCCGGCAAAAAAGTGTTGATAGAATTAGAGACGGTTGGCAAAGCGGAGATCATCCAAAAATACACTAATGCCGAAGAATTGGGTTATGAAGACACGCTGACCTTTGAGGTAAAAGATGTCGCCACCGGCAAAGTTATGATTGCCAGTATTATGGCATTAATTGAGGGATGTAAGCAGTAGGGTTGTTCGCGCAGAGGCGCTGGGAGGGTGGGATGTCCGCTTTCAGCGCTTTTGTGTTAATAATAGACACGATAGCGGAGCATAAATGTCGGTCCGAAACAATACAGAATCGACTAAGATGCCGCTCCTCTGGAGCTATGTGTTAGGGTTTTAATTTGGATGTACTACAAAGATATTGCTCCGCTGGAGCAAATACAGCCGTATCTCCGTAGGAGATAAATCGTTGTAGAAAAATAGATAGGCACGAAAAAAAGCACTGAAATGGCGACACTTTCATCTTCTTTGTTTAAAAAAATACGTTGGCAATAGGATTCGGTCCGAGCAATACAATATAGTATTGGAATTGGATGATATGTCGCTCCTCTGGAGCTTTGTTGCAGGTTTCTAATTTGATATGTGCTACAAAAATATTGCTCCGCTGGAGCAAATACA
>JAGQWR010000186.1 GCA_020437105.1 Saprospiraceae bacterium | reverse complement strand
TGGATTATATTACACAAGCGACAGAACCCGAATTAAGTTCTAAACCTAATCCGGACAAATGGTCAAAAAAAGAAATTTTAGGACATCTGATTGATTCCGGAATAAATAACCTGCAACGATTTACTGAAATACAATTTGCAAAGCTTCCCTATAAAATCAGAAAGTATAATCAGGATGCATTAGTTAAAGCAAACAATTATCAGGAAGCAAACCTAAAAGAGATTACTGCCTTTTGGCTGGCTGTAAATAATCGGATTATGTTCGTAATGCAAAATCAAACGGAGACAAGCTTAAGCTATCAGATTGAACTTTCCGAAAACGAGTACGCTGATTTGCGATTTCTGATGGAAGATTACGTTGATCATCTGGAGCATCATTTAAATCAGATAATAAAAAATAGCGACCATGAACTATAGACAAAAAAAAGCTATGCAACTGCTCTTTTTAACCCTGATTTCAATTACCGCTTTGTTGAGTTGTGACAAAACAGAGAAACTTGATCCTGCTGATCTAGATGTTGAAAAATACATTGAATTATTAAAGGCAGATAAATATGATTCTACAGAGTTGCCTCCCTTTTCCTACAAAGACATTCCGGCTCTTCTGGAATACAGAAATGACAAAGAAGTAATAACTGATTTTCCGAGAAATGGGATTTCCTCTTTTTGGCAATCCGAATGTAACCTTGGAATGTATGCTTTATGGACTATCGAATCAATTCGTGCTGTGTCCATTAACAGTGAATTTTTAATCGGCCGCTTCCCTTCCCTGAATCCTATTTTACAAAAAATAGCAGGGGATTGGTCTGGCGAGGCATATAGCAGTGCAGCCCATGAAATAGCTTCTAAGGCATACTTTGATTGGTGGGAAGAAAACAAGCAGAAAGAATTTGATGCATTTAAAGACATTGACCCACTGAATGGTACTGAATATAGGTGGCATTAATTTACCGGATAATAAATGAACACATGGATTTTGTCCAAAATAAGAAAAACGCCATCGCCTTCTACAAAATGGCTTTCGAGGGCAAGCCTAAAGAAGCCATCGAGCAATATGTGGGGTTTAGTTGAGAGTTTAGGCTAAGTACTACCCTACCGCCGAAGTGACCCAAACCAAGCCACTAAATCGGCTCGCTGTGTATCCGTCAGATCGGCTTCCGGGTGCATGCGTACGAATGACGGCAGAGGCATTTTGCCTTCCTTTAGTTCATCCACACATTCCTCCAGCTTGTGATCTGCTTTTTTCTCCGGGTAAGATCCCCATACGGAGAAATTGAGGTGTCGCCGACCTTCATTGATGTGGTTTTGAATCCACCAACTTACCGGTGCTACTTTTGAATACCAGGGATACTCACTTTTATAGGAATGACAATCATAGCAGGATTCTTTTACCAGGGTGGCAATCTCCGCAGATGCCGGTACGATGGAGAACAAATCCTCCCGGCCATCCAGTTCCGGTATAGAACGGTCCACAGGAATGAGTTGAATAATAACCAATGCTGCTAACAAGCCCAGCAAAATACGGCGAACAAGCTTATTCATATTTGTCGTCTTTATTTTAAGTAATAATGTTCCCTTTGGTCAAATAACGGAATTTTTTCAAAAGCAGCCTATCTTTACATCAAACACAGAAAATATTTATATGGAGGAGTTGATTCTTTTCGAAAAGAAAGAGCAGGTCGGGTATATTACGCTCAATCGGCCAAAAGTGTATAATAGTTTCAACAGGCCAATGGCACTCAAGTTACAGGAAGTACTGGATCAATGTGCTGCTGATCCCGAAATCCGGGCGATCTACCTGACCGGAGCCGGAAAAGCCTTCAGTGCCGGACAAGACCTTCAGGAGGTTATCGCAGAAGATGGTCCTGCACTGACAACTATTCTGAATGAGCACTACAATCCCATCGTGCTTCGAATTCGGGCGCTTGAAAAACCAGTTATCTGTGCAGTGAATGGCGTTGCTGCAGGCGCCGGCGCAAATATTGCCCTGGCTTGCGACATTACGTTTGCAGCAGAATCAGCTTCCTTTATCCAGGCGTTTAGTAAGATCGGTTTGATTCCTGACAGTGGTGGCACTTATACACTTCCCCGACTTATCGGATGGCAAAAAGCTACAGCCTTAATGATGTTGGGCGAAAAAGTATCTGCTTCAGATGCGGCCCAAATGGGGATGATTTATCGGGCATGTGCGGATGAAGAATTGCACGATGTAGCGTTTAAAACCGCTCAGCTGCTCTCGACAATGCCCACCATCGGGCTCGGACTCACCAAAAGGGCGCTAAATGCATCCTTTACAAATTCGCTGGAGGACCAGTTAAAACTGGAAGATGAGCTACAAACCAAAGCCGGCTTAACGGCAGATTATGCAGAAGGAGTAAACGCGTTTCTGGAAAAACGAAAACCCCAGTTTACTGGAAAATAAAAAACACATTCGGAGGTGGCCTCTACCCTGTAAGAGAGCTTGGCAATCACTTGTTTTTTAACAAATAATTCCAGTTAGGCAGAGGTCCACCGACGAATGTATTGCTCCTAAATAAACAACAAGCCTAGCGCCAGAAATAGAATAATCAACAAGACGCTCAAAGCAATAGCTACAATGCCTAAGATGAATCCGGCCTGAGCCATCCCATATCCATCCAATGAAGGATCTTTCTTAATCCGGCTTTTTGAGATAGCTCCGAAAACGATTGCCAGAACACTAAGCATCCCGAAGGTGAAAAATCCGACAATACCACAAACCAATGCTGCAATAGCAAAACCATCTGTACCTGAATCATCGTAAGCCCGACCGGCTTTCTTAGCTTCCTGCTTTGCTTTACGCTTTAACACAGTGAGTGCCATACGTTCGCTCAAAGATAATTTACGACCGATCTGAGCTTCAATATCAACACGCGACATACTGGTCAAATCTGCCAGTGTAGCATTTTCCATGTCGATCGCTGTTGCGGGAATCGGACTAACAGTCGCCATGGGCATCGCCTGACTTGAGCCAACTAAAAACAAAAAAACTAGGCTGAATAAAAACTGGGTGTACTTTTTCATTTAGTAAATTGTTGAGTATAAATAATAATTTTAAAGGGATATGAAAATCTGTAATCCGTTGTATGACACAAATAAAAAAGGTATTTCCCGGATTAACAACTGATTCCATAAACTGACGTTGACTTTAATAATGTTTAACTTTACCAAGGCAATCTACTGCATACCAGTTAAGATTATTAATATCACAAATTACTGACATTCAATTAATTAAAAACCTTTAACATTTACTAGTTTTCTTAGTTAAGCTTTTTAACACGTATTAATCTTGTCTGAAAAAGAAAAAAATCAACCCATTTTACACCCGGATCCCTTGCGGTTTCGCAAACAGCCACGCAAAACGCTATCGGTTTCGGAAATGCTCGAAGGTATCCGTTCCGGAAATCGGGTAGTCTTAGGACAGGCCATTACCCTCATCGAAAGCAAAAAACCGGAGCATCAAACCACCGCGCGGGAACTGGTAGAAGCCTGCCTCCCCTACAGTGGCCAGGCGTTTCGAATCGGAATCACCGGCACACCGGGTGTCGGTAAAAGCACTTTCGTGGAAGCGCTTGGAAATCTCATCCTCAACCAGCAGAAAAAAATAGCAGTGCTGGCCATAGATCCCAGCTCTCAAAAAAGCCATGGAAGTATTCTGGGAGATAAAACCCGTATGAATAGCCTTTCGGCGAAAGCCAATGCCTTTATTCGTCCTTCTCCTGCCGGGGAAGCCCTCGGCGGAGTGGCACGTCAAAGCCGGGAAACTATTATTCTTTGTGAAGCCGCCGGCTACGATTATATTCTTATTGAAACCGTAGGTGTGGGCCAATCTGAGGTGGCGGTACATTCTATGACGGATTTTTTCCTGCTCCTGCTCCTGCCCGGTGCCGGCGATGAATTGCAGGGGATCAAAAGAGGTATCGTAGAGATGGCAGATCTCATTGCAGTAAACAAAGCCGATGGAGAACGCCTCAAATTAGCAGAAAGCGCCCGGCGTGCATACAGAAACGCCCTGCATCTCTTGCCACCCCAGGAAAGCGGATGGGTACCACCTGTACACAGTTGCTCTGCCATAGAAGGTACGGGAATGGAGGAAATTTGGACAACTGTACTGGATTACGCCCATCAGACCCGCCAAAATGGATTCTTTGAGGAGAAGCGTCGAAGACAAGCTGCTTATTGGCTGGATGAAACACTTCAAAATAGCTGGCGGCAATTATTTCTGGAAGACACAGAAATGAAAGCGGCCTGGGAGCATGTGCGCCAGCAGGTAATCACGCAGACCTGGTCCCCTTTTAAAGGTGCGGCCTGGCTAATGGACTTATTCGCCCAAAAACACAAACTTTAATATGGCACATCAAAAACATGCCAAACTCAAACGTCCGGCTATTGGTTTCTTTCATCGCATTGAGTGGGCCATTCTCGGTGCCCCTTGTAGCCGCATCGACATACTGATTCAGGAACTTTGCGCCCGGCTTACGCCGAATGTTTTAATGGGTTACCTGGACGCTGATCATCATGCTACCGACTTACCAACTGGTCTGCTCCATGCCGGAGTAGCTATGGCGGTTACGAATAAAATTGATTATTACCGTTGGGATATTAAACAGGAGCCTACTGCATTTGAATCCAAACAGGCATTCCGTAAACTGGAGTTGTTGCTTGTAAATGGGAATCATTTCCAGGCAAAAAAGCAAATCCTTATTCTGGATGAACGGAAATTTGATTCGCTGCAGCGAAAAAAAGACCGCCTTACAGATGTAGCCTTAATCCTCACCAGCCCCGAGTTAAACCAATTGCCTGATTTTCTTCAGGACCACCTGCCTGATGTGGCCGATATTCCGCGGCTGGCATTCAGCGATTTTGACGCGATCGCAGAATTCCTGAAACAGGAAACGATCAAACAACAGGCAACACTAAAAGGATTGGTGCTGGCTGGCGGAAAAAGCCAGCGCATGGGTACAGACAAAGGGGAACTAGTTTATCATAAGGAACAAACCCAACAGCAATACCTATACGAACTCCTGCAGCGTTTTTGTCCGGAAGTATATTTATCCTGTCGGCCGGATCAGGAAGAAAGGCTACAGGCTAACTTTCAAACACTACCAGATCGATTTCAGGGTTTAGGTCCTTTCGCAGCTATCCTGAGCGCTTTTCAACTTGATCCGGATGCGGCCTGGCTGGTCGTTGCCTGTGATCTGCCTTTTGTTGATCAGGAAGCTATCCGCCAATTAATCGCCCAGCGGGATTCCGCCAAAAATGCCACAGCTTTTCACAACCCGGATTCTGGTTTTCCGGAGCCCCTGATTACTATTTGGGAACCACGCGTCTATCCCGATTTGCTGCATTTTCTTTCTCTCGGATATAGTTGCCCGCGGAAAGTGCTGATCAATACAGATGTGCATCAAATACAAGCCAATAATCCAAACTGGATTAAAAATGTAAATACCCCGGAGGAGTTAGAGCAAGCCAGACTGGATCTTCAGAAATAACTTATGGATGTGCAGCCACCCAAACAGCCCCATCTGAGAAAATCTCTTTTTTCCAGATTGGAACCTGTTCTTTCAGGGTATCAATAGCATAGCGGCAGGCTTCAAATGCAGCTACCCGATGGGGTGCAGAAGCAGCAATAATTACCGGTATTTCTCCAATTTCCAGCATGCCAACCCGATGCTGGATCGCCATTGCGCATAACTGGTATTCTTTTACAGCCACTTCCGCAATCTTACGCATTTCGGCAATAGCCATTTCGGCATAGGCTTCAAATTCGAGCTGTACGACCTGGCGGCCGTTTGTCCATTCCCGCACAGTACCGACAAAGATGTCTATACCTCCGGCAGCATCATCGCGCACGAGATTCATACATTGCTGCACATCCAGTGCTTCTTCAGATATGGAAATAAAAATATTCATAGTTGCATTTCTTTGGGCCTAATACTGAATGCTCATTTTGAATTCCTCCTGCTTGGTCTAGGGCCTTTGGCCTGGTC
>JAGQWR010000185.1:6933-7377 GCA_020437105.1 Saprospiraceae bacterium | reverse complement strand
CGGATGTATCTGCAGCAAATGGCACTAATGTATGTGTGCCGGTCACGGTTCAGAATTTTACGGACATCGTGAGCATGCAGTATAGCATCAATTATAATTCTTCGATTTTATCTTATACCGGTTCTGGAAACTACGGTTTACCAGGCATGGTCGCATCAAATGTAGGGAATCCCAGTCCGGGCAATGTAACAGTAAGTTGGTTGGCGAATGATGTGGTAGCCGGTCAATCGGTAGCAGATGGAACGACTATTTTCCAGATCTGTTTTGACGTGATTGGCAGTGGTGGAGCTGTAAGTCCACTGGACTTTAGTGGTAGCCCAACCTCGATTGAAGTAACAGACACAGGCGGATTAGTAAGCCCTGTCTTTGAAGACGGCTCTGTAACCGCTACCGGAGGTGGTGGAAGCGGTACAACTGATCTGACCTTTACGCTTCCGGATGTAT
>JAGQWR010000185.1:6347-6789 GCA_020437105.1 Saprospiraceae bacterium | reverse complement strand
GTTTACCGGGCATGGTTGCGTCAAATGTAGGGAATCCCAGTCCGGGCAATGTAACAGTAAGTTGGTTGGCTAATGATGTGGTAGCCGGTCAATCGGTGGCAAATGGCACGACCATTTTCCAGATCTGTTTTGATGTGATAGGCAGTGGTGGTGCAGTAAGTCCGCTGGACTTTAGTGGTAGCCCAACCTCGATTGAAGTAACAGACACAGGCGGATTAGTAAGCCCTGTCTTTGAGGATGGCTCTGTAACCGCTACCGGAGGTGGTGGAAGCGGAACAACTGACCTGACCTTTACGCTTCCGGATGTATCTGCAGCGAATGGCACCAATGTATGTGTGCCGGTCACGGTTCAGAATTTTACGGACATCGTGAGCATGCAGTATAGCATCAACTACAATTCCTCCATTTTATCCTATACCGGTTCCGGAAACTACGGTTTACC
>JAGQWR010000185.1:0-6321 GCA_020437105.1 Saprospiraceae bacterium | reverse complement strand
AATCCCAGTCCGGGCAATGTAACGGTAAGCTGGTTAGCGAATGATGTGGTAGCCGGTCAATCGGTAGCAGACGGAACCACAATTTTCCAGATTTGTTTTGATGTGATTGGGAATAGCGGCGCAGTAAGTCCGCTGGACTTTAGCGGTAGCCCAACCTCGATTGAAGTAACAGACGCAGGCGGATTAGTAAGCCCTGTCTTTGAAGACGGCTCTGTAACAGTTACCGGTGGTGGAGGCGGATCTACTGATCTGACCTTTATTTTGCCGGATGTAACAGCATGTACCGGCAATATTTGCATTCCGGTTACGGTACAAAATTTCGATAATATTGTAAGTGCGCAGTATTCTATTAATTATACGAGCAGCATTTTATCTTATACAGGATCACAGAATTATGGTTTACCTGGAGTAGGTGGATCGAATGTTGGCAATCCGAGTGCAGGTAATATTACCTTCTCCTGGGTGGCCGATGATGTGGTGAATGGCCAAACTGTCGCAGATGGTACGGTGATTTTTGAAATTTGTTTTGACGTAAACGGATCTAACGGTCAAGTTAGTCCATTGAATTTTAGTGGAACTCCTACTTCTGTGGAAGTTTCTACACCCAACGGACTTATCACACCCGTTTTTGATGGAGGTCAGGTGGAAGTCGATTGTGTTGGAGGTGGTACGGATATTACCTTTATTGCTCCAAATCTAACGGCCAATAATGGTGATAATATATGTGTACCGATTACGGTAGAGAATTTCGCTGGTGTAGTAAGTGCACAGTATTCAATTAACTATAATCCGGCTATTCTTTCTTATACAGGATCACAGAATTATGGTTTACCAGGAGTTGGTGGATCAAACATTGGAAACCCAAGTGCCGGTAATATTACTTTTTCCTGGGTAGCAGACGATGTGGTGAATGGAGAAACGGTAGCTGATGGCACCATTATTTTTGAAGTTTGCTTTGATGTAATTGGGTCATCCGGGCAGACAAGTTTGATTGACTTTTCTGGAAATCCAACTGGCGTTGAAGTATCTACTACATCTGGTATTGTGACGCCTGTATTTGATGACGGCCAGGTGAGTGTTATGGGCGGCGGTGGCGGTCCTTCTCCATTCTTATTGATCATAGACGATATCCTGGTTGAAAACGGGGATGATTTCTGCTTGAGCATTACAGCAGAAGGATTTACGGATATGGTTAGTATGCAGTTTTCAATTAATTACGATCCGACAAGCCTGCAATATACAAACTCAGGCAACTATCAATTGGCTGGTATGGGCGGATCAAATGTAGGCAACCCGAGTGCAGGTAATATCACAGTATCCTGGGTTGCAGATAATGTTGTTGATGGAGAAACGCTGCCGGATGGTTCTGTTTTGTTTGATATCTGCTTTACGGCAATAGGACCAAACTGCTCAGCCTCGCAGGTTGAATTTTCTGGTACGCCTACTTCTATTGAAATAAGTAATACAGACGGTCTTGTCACTTTTGATGGCGAAGATGGTCTGGTAAATATATGTGATGGTGACCCACCAGCACCGTTTATGTTAATTGCTTCCGACGAGTTGGTTGGAGCCGGAGAGAGTGTTTGTGTAGATATTAGTGTTACCGGCTTTAATGATATCGTAAGCATGCAGGGGTCGATCAATTATAACCCGACCATTATTCAATTTACCGGTGCGCAAAACCTAAACCTACCTGGCTTGGTTCCTGCGAATATTGCCAACCCGAGTGCAGGGAATATTACCTTCTCCTGGATTTCAGATGATCCGGTAAACGGGCAATCAGTACCAGATGACCAGATTATTTTCCAACTGTGTTTTGATGCAATTGGAAATCTGGGAGATATTAGTCCGATTAATTTCTCCGGAGTACCGACTTCTGAAGAATACTCAGATATTAACGGTATGGTATCCCCGATTTTGGTGGATGGCTCGGTGGAAATTTTCGAAGAAGTTTGTGTTCCGATTAATGTTTCGGATGTGATTGTAGATCCATGCCCCGGTACTCAAACTGGTTCTATTAATCTGACTGTTTCCGGTGGAAATGATGCTTATAGCTATTCCTGGGATTATAATGGTGCTACTTCACAGGATTTGAATAACCTGCCTGCAGGTTCTTATACTGTGACGATTACTTCCTGTGTGGAGACATTCACACAGACATATGTCGTATCAGATTTGCCGGGTATTTCTGTAACAGGTGAATTTGTAACGGATGTAGCCTGTTTTGGCGGTGCTTCCGGGGCCATATTTTTGAATGTATCTGGTACACAGCCACTAACCTTTAGTTGGGTGGGTAATGGACCAATTTCCAATCCGAATAATCAAAACCTGATTAACCTCGAAGCTGGAAACTATACGCTGACCATTACAGACGGAAACGGATGTACGCTGGTAAGTGGACCCTATGAGGTAGATCAGCCTAATTCAGCGCTTTCTGCTCAGGTAACCAATGTAAATGATGTGACCTGTGCAGGCGATAATGATGGATCTATTAGCCTGGCTGTTTCTGGTGGTACGCCATCTTACAGTTATGACTGGACACCTAGTTTGCCAAATACACCAAGTCCAAATGGCATTGCCGGTGCGATTTATTCTGTAGATATTCAGGATAACAACGGCTGTGCACTGACCATTCCAAATATTCAGGTTGAAGAACCAAATCCGATTGTCATTACAGTGGATGTGGTGCAGAATGAAACGGCTGCAGGAGAAGATGGTTCTATTTCGGTTTCCGTTTCAGGAGGTACAGGTTCGCTGAATTACCTCTGGACAGGCCCGGATACGGATGCGCCTTTTGTTACACAGGACATCTCAAATTTGATTGCAGGCTTTTACAACCTGCTTGTTACAGATATTAATGGCTGTCAGGAAGAATTGACTGTTGAGGTTATCAAACCATTAACTGTAGAAATAGTATCAGTTACTTCCTCCTGTTTTGGAGAAATGACTGGTGGAATTGATGTTTCTATTTCTGGAGGCTGTGAGCCATATATCGTTAGTTATTCTGGTCCGGGTAATCCGGTGCCAAATGCAAATGGTGATTTAGAGAATATAGCAGGTGGTACTTATACAGTTATGGTAGAAGATTGCATGGGCGACCAGGTGTCTTTCCAAATAAACGTATTTGAGCCGGCTACGGCTGTTGGATTAGCCAGTTTTGTGGTAGATGATGTAAGTAGCCTGGGCAATTGTGATGGCTCTATCAGTGTGGTAGGTATGGGTGGTTCGGCACCATATATGTATTCCTGGAGTAATGGTCCCGGCGGAACGAATAACAACGGCCTTTGTGTAGGATCTTATCAGCTTACCATCACCGATGTGAATGGCTGTACTTTTGATACCTCTTTTGTTGTTTCGTATGTGCCACCACCATTAGTGGAAGAATCTAACGTTCCGGTGGACGTTGCCTGTTTTGGTGACGCTACAGGTGGTTGGTATGTACAAGTAGAAGGTGGTTGTCCGCCTTACGAATTTAACTTTAGCGACATCGGCGTTATTGTGAGTAATGACGGGGATGTAACACGTGTAAATCTGCCTGCCGGTGATTACTGTGTAACCGTTACTGATAACTGTAATACGGTACAAGAGGTTGTTATTTGTACGACCGTTGATCAATTACCTCCGATTGAGATTACTAATGTGGTCATTTCACCGAATACAACGGGCTCAAATGGTGCTATTAATATTTCGGTGCAGGGAGGGGATTTTCCATTTAATTATCAGTGGGATAATGGTTCAAATGCCCAGGATCCGGTAAATCAATTGCCGGGCTGCCAGCAAGTGGTTATCACAGATGACAGTGATTGTGTTTTGGTTTCAGATCCAATCTGTATTCCAACACTGGAAATTGAAATGGATCAGGTAAACGACGTTTTCTGTTCCAGTGATTCTGATGGTTCTGCTACGGTAAATGTGTTGGGTGGTATTAATCCGCCGCTTACGCTGAATTGGTTTGATGCAGGTGGAAACCCTGTTGCAGCAGATTCAAATTATGTAGAGAATCTGGCACCGGGCACTTATACAGTTGTTGTAACGGATAACTTGGGAGTAACCAGTTTGCCTATTTCGATTACCATTGATTACTCCTCCGATATTATTGCTTCCGCGGAAGCGATCACACCTCCTGCATATAATGGATTCAATGTAAGTTGCGCCGATTCTGAAGATGGTTCTGCAACTGCGACAGGCTCTAACGGCCAGGCCCCTTACGGATATGTTTGGTGTGATGGTCTTGGCGCCGGAAATGTGCTGGACAATATTGGTGCGGGTACCTACTGTGTAGTTGTAACTGATCAATTGGGTTGTGTAGATACGGCTACTGTGACGCTTAATGCACCAGCGCCTATTCAAATAATAGATGATGCGCTGGATGTACCGTGTTATGGGGAATCCACCGGACGTGCTCAGGTGAAGGTATTTGGTGGTGTTGAACCATATTTATATAGTTGGGATGACATAATGGCTCAACCAACCAATCCTGCCATCCTGTTGGAGGCGGGTGATTATACCGTAACTGTAACAGATGCGAATGGTTGTACCTCAGAACAAGTTTCTAATGTCAACCAGCCGGATTCTTTGACCGTCAGTTTGATCATTACTGATGATTCCGGTGCGGGCGACGGTACTGTCGTTGCAATTGTGAGTGGTGGTACAGATCCATTTAACTTCGATTGGAACACAGGAGACGATGGCAGCTTCATTGAAGATTTAAAATCTGGAGAATACTATGTTATCGTTACAGATGAGAACGGCTGTGAAGCAACTGCTGGCGGAGTCGTATATAATGGTTCCATCGACTGTTTAAAATACCGGGAAGTAATTAGTCCGGATGGTGATGGTAAGAATGAGGAACTGATCATCAACTGTAATTTGCTGTATGAAACCAATCGCCTGGAGATTTATAATCGCTGGGGACAATTGGTTTATCAGGTGGATCAATACGATAATACCTGGGCTGGCAAAACACAGGGAGGAGAAGATGTTCCGGACGGTGTTTACTACTTCATTTTTGAATATGAAGATCTCGACGGACAGTTTAAACAAATGAAAGGGCACGTTACTGTGCTTCGATAAAAAATAACCGGAATGTCTCTACCAAGGGGCATTCCGGAATTCCCAAAACCGCTAATCCAATTTCGATGAAAAAGTTTTACCTGCTTTTGGCTTTTGTAGCCTTCGCCCTTCAGATGCGGGCACAGGATCAAGCTATCTTTACACACTACCATGTTTCTCCAATCCTGATAAACCCTTCGGTTGCAGGCTTTGATGATGTACACAATATTCAGCTGAATTTCCGCAACCAGTGGACAGGCTTTCCTGGATCGCCATTTACTTATGCTGCCAGTTATCACGGACCAATTGGTAAAACACTGGGTGTTGGCGCAAATGTGCTTTCTGAAAATATTGGCTCCCTTAATCGGGTACGCTTACAATTAAACTATGCATTCCGGTACCAAATCAAAGATGTACGCTTGGCCATCGGATTCTCTACCGAGTTTTCCAATACCTCCCTTCAGAATTCGACCACAGATAACCCCTTTTATGAAGCGGGTGATTTGGTTTTGGAAGAATATATGGGCGGACAGAAGGTCTTTGATGCTACATTAGGGTTTTATGGCAACTTTAAAGATCAGACTTTCGTCGGATTAAGTTTCCCGAACCTGATTGTTACCAAGATTAGTGATATTCAGTCTTCTGACCCGGAAGGATCCTTCTTTAAATACTTTGTGTTTCAATTGGGGCACAAATTTAAATCTCCTACGACCAATATCAGTATAGAGCCTTCTATTATGATGCGTCGTTTGTTGAATGTGCCCTTCCAAAGCGATTTCAACCTAAAGCTTGGTTTCCTGGATGACCGGCTTGTTACCGGCCTTGCTTACCGCGCAGGCCTGGGCGGATCCCTTGGCTTATTGTTAGGTACAGAAACCAACAATTTCCGTTTGTTTTACTCTTATGATGTTTCCTTCCAGCGGTTTCAGCAATATAATAGTGGAGCCCATGAGGTAACAATTGCATTTAAAATTCCAAGTAAGAGTAAAAAACCTGTGATTCCCGGTAAATAAGAAAATGGTTCAGGTTCCTCCTGAATGTTTTAGATAGATGTCCTTTAACAATTGGTTTTTGGGATGCCTTCCTTCGCTTTAGTGAGGGAGGGCTTTTTTCCAAATCCCACAGGATGTGATAAGAATTGCATTTTACAGGCCATTATCTTACCGTTTATCACAGGAAATACCTGTTTTAGGGTATAAGTTTTTGAAGTTATACTGTTACTTTTGTAACGGTTCCACTTGTAATGGATCCAAAAGAACGAGCTAAGAA
>JAGQWR010000184.1 GCA_020437105.1 Saprospiraceae bacterium | reverse complement strand
TCGTGTGGAGTGCTTGCCTTCGGCTTGCGGGGGATAATCAGCTGCGCTGATTGGGGAGGTTTTTTTTGTCGAAGGTCGAAGGTCTAAGGTCGAGAGGTTCAAACTCAAACTCAAACTCAAACTACCTCGACCGGGCGCAGCCCTTAGACCGCAAAGCCGAAGGCAAGCTAGACCCGGCCAATGGCCATAGACTGCCAGTTTCATGTAGATTTACCATACCCTAAAACCTCAAACTCACTCCCAAACTCAAACGCAAACTACCTCAGGGAGGACTCGCCTTCGGCTTGCGTGGATTGATCAGCTGCGCTGCTCGTGGAGATTCTCTGCGGCTCCGCGAGAAAACGCACACTCAAACACAAACTCAAACTCAAACGAGCTCGGGGAGACTCCGCTGCGCGTCGTGGGGAGTGCTTGCCTTCGGCTTCGCGGGGGAGGATCAGCTGCGCTGATTGGGGAGGTTTTATTTGTCGAAGGTCGAAGGTCTAAGGTCGAGATGTTCAAACTCAAACACAAACTCAAACTCACACTCAAACTACCTCGACCGGGCGCAGCCCCTAGACCGCAAAGCCGAAGGCAAGCTAGACCAGGCCAAAGGCCATAGACTGCCAGTTTCATGTCGATTTACCATAAAAAACTCAAACTACCTCGTTGATACTCCGCTGCGCATCGTGTGGAGGGCTCGCCTTCGGCTTGCGTGGATTGAGCAGCTGCGCTGCTCGTGGAGATTCTCTGCGGCTCCGCGAGAAAACGCACACTCAAACCCAAACACAAACTCAAACTACCTCGAATCCTTAACTATTAAAAATCAGTCATTCGATATTAAACATTATTCCCCGAGGTAACCATTTTGCACAAACAGGAATAGAGAAAAAGGAATTCAGGGTATAATTCCTTTTTCAATTACCCCATTTGTAAAAAAAAGAACCATGGGACTTTGGTCAAAAATCAAAAAGGCAGCAAAAAAAGTTTGGCGTGCAGTAAAAGCTACGGTTCGGGTTGTGGTACGGGTGATAGTCGCAGTAGTTTTCCGCATTATTAATTTAGCATTGGTGTGGTTGCCGATCAAGAAAAAACTCCGGGTGCAGGTTCTTATTCTGCGAAAAGCAAATGAGGACCCTGTAGTTGAAGTTGCAGATATGGACTTGGCACTGGATTACGTAAAAAAGACCCTTAATGATAAGTTTGATGTCACGCTGAAATTTTACGGAAAACCCGGTGTTCAGATTCTTCCGAATATCGCGCCAGCAGCAGCCTTGAGTGTAGAATGCGATAGCGGCGCTGCTAAAAATGAATGGGGCGAAGCAGGTGAATACTTTGCCGATAATCTCGCCGGCTGGAACGCTATTCCGCTTTCTTTCCGTTTTCCGATCACAGCTTATATTGTTAAAGATATTGCCGGAAAAATCGGTTGCTCAATGGGACTTTTCACCGATTATGTTACGGTTTCAGAGGCTGGTGTAAAAAGTGACAGTACCCTCATGCATGAGATCGGTCATTGCTGTAATCTCCTTCATCGCGACAATCAGAAAAACCTGATGTTTCCAAATGACGGCCGGGGTAATGATGTGACCGGATGGCAAAAATTTGTTTTCCGGAATAGCCGGCACTGTACTTTTTGGTAAAATATAATAACCGCCGAAGTTTATCCTGTTATTTTCCTATTTTTATCAGGAGGCCAGTTCTATTTTATTAAACCAGGATAAAAAAAAGGAAAATGAAAAAGATTTTAGTAATTATCACTGCCCTCCTTTTCTTTTTTGTACATAATTCCGTTGCACAAGGCTGCATTCCCGGTGGTATAGCATTTTACTCCCAGGAAGAAATAGATAATTTCCACATCAACTACCCTGGCTGCACGGAGATAGAAGGAACGCTGGAGCTTTACGGTGAAGAGATTACCAATCTGGATGGTTTGCTTGGGATAAAATCCATTGAGGGAGATTTGTCTATTAATTACACGACAATTACGTCACTTAAAGGACTGGACAGTCTGCATGTTATCGGACTCAATTTTGAAGTTGCCGAATGTAGCGCGCTACTTGATTTTAACGGACTTCAAAAACTGGATACTATTGGAGGCGCTTTTATGATTTGGGGCAACCCGCTTATCACTGATTTTGCTGAAATGGAATCACTCCGCTACATCGGAGTAGATTGTGATTATGATTGGGTCACCTACTGTAACGGATTCCAGGTTAATGGCAATGAATCGCTGATCAATTTCCATGGTCTGGAGAATGTAACAGCACTACTCGGAGATTGCGAAGTGATGGACAATCCCAGCCTGATTAGTTTTTCCGGATTAGATAATATTATAGATATCGATTTAGCATTTTACATTTACAATAACCCGCTTTTGTCCAATTTTGAAGGTTTAAATAATTTAAAACAAATTGGAGATTGGTTTCATGTTTTAAACAATAATTCGCTCCTTAATTTCACAGGGCTAGACAGCCTGGAATATATCGGTGGGAGTAATTTGACGGACCCAAATCCTTATGAATCCAAAAGAGGATTTAGGATAGCCAACAATCCCGAGCTCATAAATTTCAATGGATTGGAAAAGCTAAACAAAATTGGCACAGGTGGACTGACTATTGAAAATAATAATAGCTTAATTAATCTTCAGGGCTTATCCGGGTTCGAATTTATTGGTATTAATTTTGCCTCCTCCGCCCATGTTCTTATAAAAAACAATGCTTCCCTTAGTAGTCTGCAAGGCTTAGGTGATTTAGAAGATTCAAACAATCCATTTTTTATTTTTCAATCCAATCCCAATCTTTCTATTTGCGATATATCGCCGGTCTGCGCCCAAATAGCTTCTTCAGGTCACGTTATCGCTTCCGGAAATGCAAGCGGTTGTAACAGTGTGTCCCAAATTGATCTGGCTTGCCAAACAAATGCCGTTTCAGCCATGGAACAGGAAGACCTTGAAATACAAGTTTTTCCAAATCCATGTTTTGGGAAATTTCTCATCAAAACCCCCTACCCTGTTCAAAGTCAATTATTTATTTACGACCATTCAGGGACACCGATAATAAGAGCATCCAAAGTGGAAAAAGAAATCGATCTGAGCAGTTTCCCAGATGGATTGTATTTTATCAGCATCTTCTCCGAAGGAAGGTGGTACCAGGGGAAGGTGGTGAAGCAATAAGAAGCTGCCACCGAGCACATTTTTTGTACCAAGTACAACTGTATCCCTCCAAATTGGTTTAATAAGAACAGATTAAACCACACACTTATGATGATTCCTCGATTTTTCCAGCTGCTTATCGGGTTTGCGCTGTTTATTTCCTGTACACCTGAGCAGGTTCCAAGTACTTATTCTGTTTCCGGGAACGTAATTAATGCAAAACCGGGAGATCTGGTTATCCTGACTACTTTCGATCCGATTACGCAGGTGAAAACGGGCGTTGATACGAGCAGCCTGGATGCAGATGGAAACTATGCATTAAACTTCGAATTTAAGGAGCCGGATTTATTTCGGGTTGACTTTCCAAGCAAGCAGTATTTTATGCTCGCCATTGACGAAGGGCAAGATCATATAACACTAAATATCACCGGACCAGATAAAGGACAGGTGGAAATAACAGGCTCAGAAGATTCTCAAAAATTGCTGGATTATGATGCCTTCCGGGCAGAATCAAACAATCGACTGGTCAAGGTCGCATACGATGCCATGAAGGTTGCTACAGATGCCGGCGACGAAGCTGCAGAAGTTGAAGCGGTGCTGGCTTATGCACAAAACAATATGGCACACCGCCGCGAGCTCATCGCTTTTACTGAGGAAAACATCGGTACGTCGATTGCGCTTTATGGCACCGTGCTACGCTGGACAGGCGATGATCAGGTCGAGAAACTGGATCAATTAGTGCGCGCTTTCGCGAAAGTACATCCGGACCTGAAAATGACGGCTGCCATGGAAGCGAAAGTGGATCGTTACAAAAAAGTAGCTATTGGTGCCGTGGCGCCCGACATTGTGCAGCCCAACCAAAACGGAAAAAGCACCTCGCTTTATCAGTCAAAAGGCACTTATACCCTCATTGATTTCTGGGCGTCCTGGTGCGGACCCTGCATTCTGCAAATCCCCGATTTAAAAGAAGCCAAAGAAAAGTTTGGCCCACTGGGTTTTGAAATCTTTAGCGTTTCCGCGGATACAAAGGGAGACAGATGGAAAGCTGCCATCAACGAACACCAACTTGACTGGCCGAATGTTTCGGACTTAAAAGGTTGGGAATCTGAAGCGGCAAACGCCTACAATGTCACCTTCCTCCCTTTCAATCTGTTAATCGATTCGGAAGGAAAAATCGTGGCTAAAAACCTGCATAGTAAGGCGCTGCAGAATAAGTTAACCGAATTATTTACAGCGTCGAATTAATTGTAGTTTTCTTTTTAAACCAAAATAATCCCATAATTAATACGCCTGCTCCAAGCAGGAAGAACCATTTATTCTTCCCAAAAAAGCTGCGGGGACTATTTATTGGAGAAACATCTCCAATATGCACAAAAGCAGCCCAATAAGACGGATGCAGACTTCGAATGCCCTCGCGTGTGTGAAGAAATTCCAGCTTAGCTTGTTGGAGAGCGACCGATTTACTTAGCCCTTTTTCCAGGTTTTTATAAAATAATTGCATGAGATCTGCGGTAGCTTTATCATTGACCGACCAAAGGCTCATGGTAATACTGGGTACGCCTGTATAGGCAAAGGCACGTGCCATGCTCATGGCCCCCTCTCCTTTCTTAAATTGCCCGACTCCCGTATTACAAGCACTTAAAACAATCATAGAGGCATTTAAATCCAATCCCTGTAATTCATGGGGATATAAATAGTCGTCGTAAAAAAAGATGCGATTGCCGGGACCGGAATCATAATCAGCACAGGAGTGCGTAGCAAAATGCAGTATTTGAAAATCTTTGGCTAAGGTTAAAAAGCGCTCCTTGGTCGCATCTTCATTTAATATTAATTGCCCGGGAAAAAATTCATTTATGCCTTCTACTTCCAATGAATTAAAAGTCAATTCACTTAATTCACCTAATTCACAATTCCTGGTCTGGCTATCGGCATGCCCGGAAAACAGGGGCGCAATGCCTAGAAAATTTAAATTCCCGGAACCGGAATCAGATACACTTTCGCTTCCCAAAATAGTGGATGCAGAATAACCGTAGGTTACTGCATAATCCTGAATTAAATACGGAATTTCAGCGGGCGGCAAATAGGTTTTTCCAGCAGGTATTTTTTCACTTAATAAAACCTCAAACGGGATATAGGATAAGAAGCCATCCGGAATAATTATCAGCTCATCTATTTTATCCGGAATAGCCTTCAATGCCTGACCGAGCAGTGCCTCGTATAAATCCTGAGCTACATCAAAAAAAGGTTTATAATTATCATCTCCTTTTAAGGTAGAGGAGGAAGAAATGATGGCTAATAAATTTTGAATTTTTCCTTCCAGTCCGTCGGGTGATATTTCAATTAATTTGGTCGATTTGGAAGAGATGACAAAAACAAACAAATGCTCTGCTCCCCAGAAGTACTCTATTAAAGCAGCTCCATTTCTCAATCCGGATTGAACTTCCTGAAGCGTACTTACCCGTGTATTTGAAAATCGGGCATAAGCCGGAATAGACTTTTTAATGTCGTCTTCTAATTTACCCAACTCGGTTTGGAGTCGGGAAAACCGGAGTTCCAGGGCCGATAAATCTGCTTGGTCGGCAGCATCGAGCAGGTTGCGCTGCACAACACCCAATTCTTCTACCAGGATGGATCGAAGTTGGATCAGACTATCTGGCACCGAGGCATATAATTGCTTTTTATCCAAACTTTCCAATAAGAGCACTGCCTTATTTTGCTCCATAAAGGAAAACGCATCTTGTAATAATTGTGGATCGCCTGTTTCCTGATAAAACTGATGTGCTGTACGAATGGCATATTCAAAAGTGGAATAAGTTTCATCCAGCCAGAAAAGTTTAGCATCCCGGGTAAAATCCTCCCGCATAAACTGTACTAAAATTCCGCAAAGGCGATAATAGGTTAAGGCTTGCCGAAGCTGTTGGGTATCTCCACTTTGTTCATACAATTTATTATGGCAGCGTGCCAGGTCGCCCAGGTAAATATGCAGTTTCTTTTTTTCGGGTGCCGCAGCTAATTTTCCAAGTTCTATTCCAGCATTGGATTTTGTTTCGTCAAAACCCGGAATAGAAAATGCTACAGCCTTTTGAAAATGTACTAATGCCTGTGTAAAATCAGATTTCGAAAAATAAACCTCCGCCAGGTTATTATGTAATCCAGCTAATCGCAAGGCATCCTGATCGCTGGCAGCAATATTTATTCCTTTATTTAATACTTCCAGAGCTTTTTCCGGCGCACCTATTTTCAGGTAGGACTCCCCAAGGTTATTATAATTCCGGGAGGCCAGAGCAGACTTATTTGATTTTAAATCGAGCTCTAAAGATTTTTGAAAATAATCTATGGCTTTATCCATTTGCCCCAACTCATTAAACCCGTAAGCCATATTGAGATATGCGCTGGCTATATTCTCTTCTTCATCTCCAATTTGATTGTATAAATCCACGGCAAGTTTCAGAGAATCAATAGCTGCCTGATTTTCTTTCAGGCTATTTAAACTTAAGCCAAAGGACAAATAACAGTTGGCTAATAAGCCATCATCTCCCAACGCACGTGCGCCGGCAGCCGCCAGTTGCAGGTAATTAAGTGATTGTTTAAAATCGCCTTTTCCCCAATATACATCGCCCAGCTTGTGTTGGGCGCGGTATTGCCTAATGGGCGCAATACCATTAAAGAGCGATTCTGCTTGTAATAAATAACTTTCTGCTTTTGCGTTGGCATCAATGGCCAGGTAAAAGGTTCCGAGGTTATAACAGGATTTTGCCAAGTTAAGGGTATCGATGGGCTGCATCCCGCTTCGAATTTTTAATGCCCGACTGGTGTATTCGATTGCCTTTTCATAATTATCGGCATCATTATAAAAATAAACCCCCAGCATGTGGCATGCCAATGCAAGGGAATCTTCCAGTCCGGTACAATTTTCCAATAGCGGAATAAAGGGCTCCAGTATTTCAATGTCCCTTGAATAAATAATGTCATAAATATTCGCGCTCGGCGGGCATTGACTCACCACAGATTTACCTGTCAGGATCAGAAAACCGACAATAAAAAATCGAATACCTGTTTTTGAAAACATAATCTAATTCAATTTCACTACCTGCCCTATCCAGGATTTATATCCGATTTGTACTTTTAAAAAATACAACCCGTTAGACAGGTCACCTAAATCAATTTCGATTTTTTCATTCGCTGCTAACTGGGATAATTGATAGGTCTTAACTGTTTGTCCAAGCTGATTCAATAAATTGACCTCTATATGATCATTAACGGCCTCCTCGCTGCTGAGCCAAAAATTCGTAGTTGTTGGATTTGGAAAAACATAAAACCGTAAGGGATTCGCTACCATAATTTCATTAGCCGGTACCAGGCAGGGAAATTTAAAATCCAGTATTTTTCCGTTTTTAATATCTGCAGTGAGGCTGGTCAGTGTTTCAGCACAATCCAAAATTCTGGTTCGCACTTCTACCGGATCGTTTGTGCCTCCACAATAAGCAATGGCAGCAGCAGCCGATACCATGGGGGCCGCCATGGAGGTACCACTTTTAGGGCCCATCATATCATTGGGAAGCGTACTGATGATATTTTCTCCGGCGGCAGCAATATCTACTTCTGTATTTGAAGTGTTTGAAAAACCAGCCAAGCCATTTAAGTTTTCATTTAATGCACCAACCGTAATGATATTCGAAGTAGCATGTGTTGCCGGGTATTGCCGTTCATCGGAAATATCTTTGGTGTCATTTCCGGCAGCAGCCACAACCAGGGTACCGGCATCTTTGGCATCTTCAATAGCCCCCCGAAGGATGGTCGATTCGACTCCGTACCAGCCCCAGCTGTCATTGATGACGTCGGCTCCATTTTTATAGGCATAATAGGTGCCGCAGATAACGTCAAACAATTCCGCTATCCCGTTTCGGTCATGGGTCTTAAGCGGCATGATCCTAAAATCGCAGGAATCGGGCAGGTGCTCCAACAACTGCTTAACTACAATCCCGGATACATGCGTACCGTGGTAGTGATCATCGAAGGGATTGTTGTTATCACAAATAAAATTCCAACCAAAAAAATCATCGGGATAACAATTGCCATCATTATCCTCAAAATCCAGGGTGGGTGGCTCCGGTCCCCGCCAAATATGTGTCACCAAGGAATCGTGTTTATAATCTATACCAGTATCCAGAATAGCAATGACAGGTACTTCCGGTCCCGGAGGTGGGGGCATTTCTGGTAAAATAATGTCAATCAAACTACCCGCCTGCGTGGCACAGGAATCACCAGCTACCTGAATTTGGGAATAATTATAATGATTGAGATCAACACCATCGACCTCACTTTTTGATTTGGCCTGGTCTTTATTTGCCAAAACGCCAATTGTTCCGCCTGTCGGAGACAAGCCGCCTGGTGTATCCGATGCGCCATCAATAAACCAGAGCTCCAGACTATCGCAATCACAGTATTGGACATCATATACAGCAAACTCATCCCGAATACTTTGCTTGACTGGTTCGGGAGTACCTGCTACAAATTTGACGATAAGTTGCTCCGGATTGAATGCGCCGCCCAGGCTGTCTACCAGGTAGGGTTTTCCTAAGGCTATCAGGCTATCGCCCAAATAAGGCGGATTGGTTTCTAATTTCGGCTCCCCGTCATACAGGCGTACATCGTCTAAAATCCAGAAGTAATTATCTCCGGAGAAGCTAAACCGTAGAGACAACTCGGGCTGACCAGCCACAAAAGGACTTAAATCATACACCTTTCGGTCTAGTCGGGGTGTTTCGATATTCTCAGTTACATCGTTGTTAATATTATCGATTAGGGTCCAGTTACCTCCCCCATTAAGGGAATACTCCAGAGTGGTGGTGGATTGATAATTTCGGTAGTACTGATAAAATTCCAGAAAAACAGTTGTCTGACCTGAAATACCGATTATTGGAGAAACAAGTCGAATATCATGCGGTGCAGAAGTGCCCGTTGCCGCAATAGAATCCGAATTAAACACAATAGCCCCTTCACCGGAAGGTGCAATAATTCGAGATCGATTGCCCCAGTAAGCGCCACCGGTGGCTACTCCGTCGTCTCGCCAATCCCACAATTGCATGCCGCCTTGTGTCCAATTGGTCACTACCTCCATCGAATCTTTGAAATCTTCAATAAAAATAGTATTCTGACAAAAAACAGTCCGGGCTGATAGTATAAAAGAAAAGAGAACCAACAGGTAAAACGCCGAGGGCTTCAGGAAATTCATAGGGTGTGTGTTTATGGCAAAGCTATATTGCATAGCTGCCTATTACATTACAAGAGGATCTTCCGTTTTCAAATATAGCCTAACTACAGGACAAAAGAGAAATGAAGCCAGCAATAGAATCAGGTTGTTATTCCTCCTCCCTAAAGTAGCAAAGGCTGCGGTTTTCTTATGAGTTCTTCTTTCAGTTGATTAAATTTTCCAGATTAACTGGATTGCTAGTGATGGTCTAGGCAGGTCGTTCCGACCTGCTGGTCTAGGCCTTTGGCGTGGTCTAGCTCGCCTGTCGGCTTTGCGGTCTAGGGGCTGTGCCCGGTCTAGGGTCGGAGGTCGAAGCCTTTGGCTTGGGTCGAAGCGGTCTTTCAGACCTTTTGGGTCTATTAATTTCCTGCCGGAAATTTAGTCTATTAACGGGCTGCGCCCGGGTTAGGGCCGAAGGTCTAAAGTCGAGGGTCTATAAATTCGTCTGTGACGAATCAATGGGCTTAACGATTTAAACGCGTTAAACCTTTGCGCAGCGAACCCTATCTAACTAATACCAGGCTTTTCCCAAGCACTTCTCGATCGCCCGTTAGAAATTCAACTTCTACCAGTACGGTATAGACTCCTTGTTCGGCGGGTTGGCCGCCTATTCTGCCATCCCAGCCTTTTTGTGTTGGGTCTTGTTTCAGGTCGTAAGCTAATCCGCCCCAGCGGTCAAAAATCTGGAGGGCAAGGATCTGGCGCACGCTTTTGCCAGGGAATACCTTATAAAAATCATTTACGCCATCCTCATTTGGCGAAAAGGCTGTTGGCAAATAAAGCCGCAAATCCCGGGTCACTTCTACCAGAACTTCGGCACGGCCGGTGCAGCCCAAGCTATCGACTACGTCAACTATATACAGGGTATTTTCGATGGCGGTGCCTTTCGGCGAAGGACAATTTGTGCAGTCTAATCCCAGTATGGGCGTCCAGTTGTAGTTTAGGGGTTCTGTAAAAGGAGGCGCAACGAGGGCATCCAAAAAGAAAGGATCTCCCGTGGAGAGGTCATTCGCGGAAGCTAAAATACTGACGGCCAAACCAGCAGCTTCGACTAGTTCCAATTCCTGGCCTTCGAGTAAGCAGCCGTTGGCATCCTGGATGCCCGGTGTATAAAATCCGGCACTATTTCCGGCGAAAGCCGAATCAGACTGAAACGTTACCCCATCTATACTGTATAGGTAGGGTGCCTGGCCACCACCAGCCGAAAGCAAGATGCTTCCTCCTTGTGCATCCGTACAGCTCAGGTCAATTTTCTCCGCATTCAGCGAAAGCGGCAATGGACTTTGAACGAAAAAATCGTATTCAGCGCTACAGCCCTGCGTATCTTCCACATATAAAAAGTACATACCGCCTGTCAGATTTTCCAGGCTAAAATCACTACCCAGCAGGTCTCCCGAACTGTTGGTCCATTCCAGAAAATAGGGTGGCTGCCCTCCTTCGATTTCTACTGTTATGGCACCCGTATGATCCTCAAAGCAAAGAAGCTCTTCGATATCGGATGCGGTCAGAAAAGGACCCTCATTTTCCAATAAAACCGATGAATTATAAGTACATGGGGTGCCGGCAGCATCAATTTGCAACTCATATTGGCCGGGCGCAAGGTCGGAAATGGAAATGGAGGCATCAAGGGCACCAGTTTCTATCAGTACATTATCCACATCGAAAAGTGTGAAGGTGTAATCATCTGTCAAAAACGCAGTAAAATTGATAGTCAGGGTGCCTGTTGCAGCATTATCACATCCCACGGCAGTGGTCTCGATGTCAACTGTAAACGCCTGACCGGCATTCTGGACTTCAATTGTTTGGGTAGTGACACAACCTGTAGGCAGTGATTCTACTGTAACTGTATAAAATCCAGCGTTTAGACCGGTGGCCAGGTTACCTACTGAGGCTACAGTAGTACCGCTTGCATCTTGGAAGGTATAAGCATAGGGTCCCGGGCTGTCTGCCGGATTAAGAACGGTGGCGAGCAACTGCCCGTCCACACAATCGTATTGAGGGAAAACATCCAGACTAATCTCCGGAGAATCGGCCAGAGTAACCACCACCTGATCGGAAGCTGAACCGCAGTTTGAATTGACATTGACACTATATGTTCCGGCAGCATTTACCACGATAGTCTGACTATTATCACCAGTTGACCAATTATAAGAATTATAACCTGGTCCGGCATCCAGGGTTACTTCTTCGCCGTCACAAATACTCAGGGAGGGATCAGCGTTGATGGTCACATTCGCTACCGGGTTGATCTCGAAGCAACAGGAGGCAGGTTGGTCCAGATTTTGGGTACCGCACCAGCAACCATATTGGGTTTTGATAAAGAGTAGTTCTCCTCCAAATTCAGTTAGAAAGTAATCAATGAGTTGGTCGGATGTATTGGCACCACCCTGGTAGTCGGTATTATTGCAGGAGTAACACCCCAGAATTCCATTGTTATTTCCGATGGGAACGGTTACCGTACTCCCCGGAAAAATGGGTACCTCATCTGTCAGCAGGGTTACAGGGGGATAATCTAAAATCTGGACAGATGCATTAGGCGGATTACTGACCGTTGTCACTGCCAGATTATTGTCGCAATGAAAATTGCCAGTACCTGTGAGGGGATGATAACCGGCAAAGATCACCTCGGTGATGTTGCCGACGAAGGCACCAGTGAAGAAAACGTCTGAGGGTTCGTAGGAACAAATACCGATCTTTAAATTGGGGATATTCTGGTTGACATCAATAATCAGAAAACCGCCGTCATAGTTGGAGAAGATAGCGACATTCCCATCCGAAGAACAATCCTGTGAAACGCCTGCTTCCGGAACAAAAAACAGGATAAAAAGAAGCAAGATCAAACTAGAAAAGCGCATGGAGTCAAAATTTTAAGACCTGCAAAAATGTGCAGTAAACACTATATAAAAGACAACCATGTAAGATAAAAAAGGTTGGGTCAACCAAAAAATTGAGCTAAACGCAACAAGTTTCCCAGTTAAAATCAGTCTCCATATTTAAGATGTGCGACATTTGCACGCCCTTTCTCCAGCACCGATATAATAAAAAGGTCATTATAGACATCCTCCGGAAAGTCGGGATAGTCACTTGTACCAGTCAATAAATTCAGCAGGGAAGCATTAGTATTTGAGTGGCCGACAACCAGAACAGCACCACCAGGGAAATCGAGAAGGGCATCATCTACCAACACATCCAGATTAAATGGATCGTAAGTTTGCAGGGTTAATGCCTGTGCCGTTGCGGTGGGTTCAGCGGTTTGCATGGTGCGATTAAAATTGGTTGCAAAGACAGCACCAAGAGAGACATTTTCGAGGATAGCACGGAGTTCATTTGCTCTGGCGACTCCTGCGGCACTTAAAACAGGGTTGCTTCCGGTGCCTGTTGTTTCAGCATGACGTACCATGATAAAGGTAGTGACCGTATCATTGATGGTTTGGAAGATAGAATCCACTTCAATAATCGTAACGGTATCGTGTTGGATTAGGGTCAGGGTATCCGTGACCGTTTGGATAATAATTTCCGGCTCTTTTTTACAGGAAGGGGAAAACAGGGTGATTAGAAAAATACTTCCGAGGATCGGGATGGATAGAACCCATGATTTCATAAACCAGATTTTAGATTACCCAACCAATATAAGAAAAGAAAATGATGCCCCTGGTTTCCAGGGCTATGGTTAGTTTATTACACGGTCAACAGCATTTCCTTTTCGTACTCTCAATACTAATAAAATGAACAGGCATAATCCGCCAAGTAACCAATAAAGCCAATGACCAGACACTGGTTTTAGTGGTCCGGCATCTCCTACCAACACTAAATGAGACCAGAAATAGGGATTGGCTGTCAGGGCGTCGGCCTGGTTCAGGTAATCTAATTTTGCTTCCCGGAGTGCGGCATCTTTGGGCAGCCCTTTTTTGGAGTAATCATAAAAATGGCTAATGATAGTAGAAGTTGAATGATCATTGGCAAGCCATAAACTCATCAATACGCTTTTACATCCCGCATAAGAAAACGCCCTGCCCAGACTCATCACCCCCTCTCCTGCTGCCAGTTGACCGAAGCCTGTATTACAGGCGCTCATAACTGCGAGATCGGCCGATAGATTCAGATTATAAATTTCGAGCGCATTAAGATACCCATCCTCCAGGCTATCGCGTGCATTGGAAAACCACAATCCGGATCGTAGTGGCTCTTGTTCGTTTGCCAGAGCATGTGTGGCCAAATGCAGAATCCGGTATTGGGGTGCCCATTCCAGAAAATGCGATTCTGAAGCTTCTGTTCCAACAAATAAACGACCATCAAACAGCGCAGCACCATTATTGACTTCCGTTTGGGCATTGGGCAATACAGAAAGTGCAGCCCGGTAATTTGAGGCATTAATCTGGCTGCTAAATTCAGGAGCAAACCCCAAATAAGTCGGCATCCCGACGGAGGATGATTTTATGGGCTTCATCCAAAATGCTGCCGACCAGGCATATATGACGGTATGATTTCTGATTAAATAAGGTAATTTTCGAAAATCCGTATCGCTGGAAACCGGGGCCAATTCTTCAAAGGAGAGGTAATGCAGCACACCGTGTGGGATAACCACTAAGTCCTCCAAATCTTCCAACTCCGACCGGACCGGGCCAATCAAAATACTATATAAGGCATTTAATGTTTGAATGTAGGATGCTGCACTAATTGTGTTTGGCAAGCGCAGCTGCTGAATTAATTCGGCCAAATCCACCTGCACCTCCTGATGCGATCCGATTATATCGTTTTCTGTAATTAGAAAAATAGATAATTGGTTGTCCTCATAATAGTATTCCAGCAGTCCGGTATTTGTACCGGCCAGTTTATCTTGAATTCGTTGCAGATCCAGTTGGGGGCTGGCGTATTTTAATTCATAATATTTGGGATTATAGTTTTCCCATGTTTTAATCCGTTCCTGGTATTGGATTTTCAGATCGACTAGTTGTGATTGTATTTCTGCTGATGGATTTTCGAGAAAAGACTCTTCCAATCCGGCCAATTCACTTCGAAGTAAATCTATTGCATTTAATTCTTCATCGGGAATGCCGCTTGCCTGCAAGGCATATCCTGCCTGCAGGTTTTGCCAAAGGAAATTTGATTTTCCCTTTTCGGAAAGTGCGAACGCCTGGAATAAATAGGTTTTATTTCCTGTGCGGGCATGCAACTCAAAAGCCTTATGAATGGATTGGGTAAAAATAGCTTCACTGCGCGCAAAAAGAAGTTTTTGGTCCTCCTGGGAGAAATACCCTTTTTTTATTTCTTCGATCAGTGCAACAGCCAGATTTAGACTTTCAAAACTTTCCGACAAGTATGCTTGCTGCTGATTTTGTTGATACCAGGCATACAGGATATTCGATTTTGTTTGCAGGACAGCCAGAAAGTCAAGTCTGTCCCGGACCAGACCAAGTGGCGGGTTTTGATGTGGATGGGCTTCCACTTCAAATTCGGGAGCCAGTGCTCCCATTGCTCCCCGGATCGCATCCATCGCTTCCTCCAACCGACCACTTTTAAAATACATTTCCGCAATTTTTTCCTGGGTAATGGCCAACAAATTTGGAGGTGCATACGGGGCACTTTGAAATCGTTTTAATACATCCTGATAATAGTCAAGCGCCTGTAGATAATCGCCCTGGTCCTCGAAAAGTCGTCCGATATTAAAATACCCGCCAACCACGTAGGGGTGAGTTGTCGCTAATGTTTTGCCCAGAATTTGATTTCCTTTTTCATAAAGTGTCCGCGCTGTTTCATACTGGCCGAGGTCAGCATATACGCCGGCCATTTCGGCGTAAGCCCCACCTGTTTCAGGATGCTCCGGGCCCAGACTTTTTTCCAGAATGGCAACGGATGTTTTCATATACGGCAGCGCTTTTTCCGGCTGGCCTTTCGCCTGTAAGGCCCGTCCGATATTTCCATGGTATTTTGCGACACTTGGGTGATCGGGTTTATAATGCAGCAATTTGAGTTCCAGAGCCTTGGTACCAAATTCTATGGCTTTATCATAATTGCCCATTTTACGATACAATACGCCCATGTTGCTATAAATGCGATTAAAATCCTGGCTTTCCGGAGGAGAGCTTTCTTTAAAGATGTCAAAGGCCTGCTGGAAATACCCTTCGGCATCCTGATAATTGACCTGTTTGATGGCGTTGATCCCAAAATTCATGTACAAATTTCCGACCTCCGAACTGGTATCTCCATATTTCAGGGAATAGATTTTCTGGCATTTTTGGAAATACACATTAGCCGATATAGGATCAAACATCTGGCTATAAACAGTACCCAGATCAAAATAAACATCAGCCAGTTCTTCGCTTGCGTCGCCGTGCAAATTGGCAGCCAGATTTTCTGCCTGCTTTAAATAAGCGATTGCGCGCTGGTGTACACGCAATCGCCGATCTGTTTTCCCCAATCGGGCATACAGATCCAATAATTGTTCATCCGGTCCGGTATCCTGCGATTCTTTCCGCGAAAGCGCCTCCAATAAAAGCTCCCGTGCTTGCAGGTATTGTCCCTCATAATACAGGGTCTTCCCTTCCTGATAAAGGCGCTCTACGGTAGTGTCCTGCTGTGCATATCCAAGAGGAAGGAGATACAGCAGAAACACATTAGTCAAACAAATTTTAGAATATTTAAACACGAACTAGTGAATTTTGAATGCTGAATTTTGAATGCTGAATGATGAATGCTGAATTTTGAAGGAGAGAAATCCGCCATAGACCAAAGCCGAAGGCATAGACAATAATTCTTAAGTCATAATTTTTAATTTTTAATGGTACTAAACCACC
>JAGQWR010000183.1 GCA_020437105.1 Saprospiraceae bacterium | reverse complement strand
GGGTTGGAAATTTGTTTTATGCAATTGCACAGACAGGGTGGTGTTTGCTACACCTGTTTAATACCAAAGGGGAGCAGATGGTTACCTGCTCCCCTTTGGTATTACTAAAAACTTTAGGCAAATGGGTTACTTCACCTTAAAATCGTATTGAATGGTACCGCACTGTTTGCTTACCGAACTGGAGGAAAATTTCCATTTTTTAGCAGCTTCAATAGCGATAGATTTCAGGGAAGAGTCAACAGTTGTTGAACCTGCCTGCGTAAACTCAGCGCTCAATACATTCCCATCACTATCAACACAAACTTTAATGACGACAATCCCTTGTTTTTGGGAATTATCCCGCACAGTTGGTTTAAAGGTCACACCGCGGTTGCCCAAGCCACCGCCAACCTGACCTGTACCGGTACTGACTCCTTCCAGTGCTGAGGCATTTGGATCACCATTAGCATCGCCCTGGTTTCCGGGATTACCTGTATCTCCTTTTCCATCACCGGTTCCGCCTCCCAGAGTATTGGTATATTTATCCTTAGCTTCTTTATATGCGGCTTCCTCTGCCAGGCGTTTGGCTTCTGCCTCTTCTGCTTCCTTTTTTTTGCGAGCTGCGTCGGCTGCATCTTTCTTTTTCTGATCTTCTTCGGCTTTTTTCTTTTGAGCCTCTTCTTCTGCTTTCTTTTTCTTCAACGCAATAGCAGCTGGGTCTTCCGTCTGAATGACCTCTTTTTCCGGTGCCGGGGTTTCTTTTGTTACAGGAGTTTCTACTTCTGCTATATCCGGATTTGGATCGGTAGTAGCTTCGGTTTCTTCTTCAGGAACTGTTTCTTCGATCGGTTCGGTAACGGCTGCAGCACTTTGTTCAGGTGCATTTTCATCACCCTGGCCAAAATCGGCACCCAGATTAACGAGGATTCCTTCCTGGCCAGGAGGCGGATCAGGAAAGGTGAGAATAGGCAAAAGGATTAAAGCTATGAGAAAGGTGTGAATGACCACACTTGTCAACATCCCTTTGCGTTGATTTTCTTTTTCGTGTTTATCCAATACAACGTCCATAAGATTCGAATTTTGTGGTAATCAGCAGACTGTATTACCAAATGATCAACGCCTAAGATGCCGCTGACATTCTATCTGGTGGGAGAGATTTAAAAAATTAACACTTTTTTAGCATGAAGTGTTCGAAAACAGGGACTCTCCCACCCTTTCTAACTTCAAATCAATTCACCTCAGCTGCCAGAATTGCATCTATATGGCGTCGAAGCGCAATATCCATCACCTTCACAACCGACTCTGTAGGAGCCTGCGGGGAAGGGGAAATGGTGATGGTTAGTGTTTTTCTGCTGGCTCTTGCTTTATTTCCCAAATCCGAATCCAATTCATCAAAATTTACACGGCGGCCATTTAGATAATAATCACCATTGCTGGAAATACTTACATTGTCCAGATTAGAAGAATCTGTGGAGGGTATCTTGCTGGTACCGGGTAGTTTCAGGTTTAGGGAATTCGGAGCTACAAGGGAAGAAGTCAGCATGAAAAAGATAAGCAGCAAAAAGATAATGTCTGTCAACGACGACATACTGAATTCTGCACTAACCTTATTTCTTTTTTTGATTCCCATTGAATTCGTGGTTTTCTCAACCCTGTCGGGGTTTTGTTGCGATAATAGCCCGAACCCGCAGGCGTCCGGCTACTTCCATAATTCGTTCGACTTTCTCAAACGGTACGCCTTTATCTGCTACGATTGTGATAGTAACATTCTCCCGTGCCTGCCCACTTGGCCATTCGCTCCGCAATTGAGATTCAATGGAAGCCAGCGAAGTGGGTTTATTATTAAGCGAATAGGTACCATCCAGCGTAATACCAACCAGCGCAGAAGTCGGAGCCACTGTTTTAGAATCTGATTCCGGCAGATCAACAGGTTGGGTGATCTTGACGAGTGTGGAAGTCAGCATAAAAAAAATAAGTAACAGAAAGATAATGTCTGTCAACGAAGACATACTAAATTCTGCACTAACCTTATTTCGATTTTTCAATCCCATAACAATGGCACTTATGTGGATCAGGCAGTTGGTTCCTGCAGTAGATCCATAAATTCAACGGTGGTTCGTTCCATGTGGTAAACCACTTTTTCAATATTGGCTACCAGTACATTATAACCAACGAAGGCCAAAATACCAATAAACAATCCCAGCGCTGTCGTAATCAGTGCCTGATAAATACCTCCTGCCAATACATCCGGTGTTACGTTTTGCTCGGTAGCCATTCGATAAAAAGCCAGGATCATCCCGGTAACGGTACCAAAGAAGCCGATCATCGGAGCAGCACCGGCAATACTTGCCAGACTGGAAAGATTTTTTTCCAGTTTGAAAATTTCCAGATTGCCCACGTTTTCAATAGCGGCATCAATATCGCGCAGGGGCTTACCAATACGCATCAGCCCTTTTTCAACCATCCGGGCAATCGGAGAATCAGTTGACTGGCACAATGCCTTGGCAGCTGCAATATTCCCGGAACCCACATTCGCGCGGATATTATGAATAAAACTTTGATCAACGCGGGTAGCACGCTTGATCGTCAGATAACGTTCGAAAAAGATGTAGGAAGCAAATACGGACAAAGCTAAAAGTACCACTACAATGAGGATACCCAATGGGCCTCCTTCTACAATGATACTGTAAAGACTCTGAGATCCTACACCCTCCTCCCCTTCACGTACAAGGTCTGTAGATTGAAAGAGCAAGAGCACGTTCTGAAACATAGTTTCGGTTTTAAGTTTTGAAATGCTGCAAATTCGCCTAAGCGTTCCTTGCGGCATGCAAATTATCAATTGAAGCGAAAATATGAAAGGTTTTGGTCGATAATTGATCAAGGGATGTTGAAACGGAAGACTTTATCAGGATATTGGCCTAAGTTCTAAAAAATCCGGGGCTAATCTCTTTTATTTCTTCCATTATTAATAAATTAGCGAAAATTCGCTAAACTTGTTCTCTTATCGGATGGTTTAATACTATGTGCCATCTTCCTGGCCAAATCCATCCATTCGAAACTCAACTCCGAAATAATAATTCATGAGAAGAATACGAAAAGTAGCTGTCCTTGGTTCCGGTATTATGGGCTCCGGTATTGCCTGCCATTTTGCCAACATCGGCCTTGACGTCCTGATGCTGGATATACTCCCCCGGGAGATGTCTGACACCCAAAAGGAAGATAAACAAGTCCGGAACAGTGTAGCTGCAAATGCCTTAGCTGCAGCACTAAAATCCAAACCGGCACCGCTGTACAAAAATGAATTTGCTGCCCGTATCAAGGTAGGCAACTTTGAAGATGATTTTGAAAAAATTAATGATTGTGATTGGGTTATCGAGGTGGTTGTAGAAAGGTTAGACATCAAAAAAACCATCTTCGAAAAGGTTGACAAATATAGAAAAGCCGGCTCGCTGGTTACATCTAATACATCGGGTATCCCGATAAATATGATGGCCGAAGGACGCAGCGAAGATTTCCGGAAACACTTCTGTGGTACACACTTTTTTAATCCCCCCCGCTACCTGCGCCTGTTTGAAATTATTCCCGGACCAGACACTGATCCGGCAATCATTGACTTCTTCCAGGATTTTGGAGACCGCTATCTGGGTAAGCTGCCTGTACATGCCAAGGATACTCCGGCATTTATAGGAAATCGCATCGGCATTTTCTGTTCGGCGTTTATCTTCAACTTAACGGCTAAGCTCGGCCTTCGTTTTGAGGAAGTTGATCGAATTACCAGTACCCCTATCGGTTGGCCAAAATCAGGCACCTACCGCCTGGGCGATCTGATTGGCCTGGATACAGCGATGAAAGTCATTAAGGGCATAAAAGATAATTGTCCGGACGATGCTGTCATGAACGGCCTGAGCATTCCAAAATTTGTCGAGCACCTGATTGAAACAGAATCTTTCGGAGATAAATCCGGACAGGGCTTTTACAAAAAGACAAATGAAAAAGACGAGAACGGAAAACGGATAATCCTGGTTCTGAATCCGGAAACACTGGAATACGAGCCAACTCAAAAAGTAAAAATTGCCAGTCTGGATCTCACCAAACAGGTAGATGAGTTGGATAAAAAAATAAAAATCCTGTTTGATCAGGAAGACAAAGGCGGACAACTGATCCGGAGTTTCCTATTGGGACTTTTCTCCTACGCTTCCACGCGAATTCCGGAAATTTCCGACAATCTATTCAATATTGACAATGCCATGAAAGCCGGGTTTGCCTGGCAGGTTGGTCCGTTTGAATATTGGGATATTATCGGAGTAGCCCGGGGGGTAGAACTTTGCAAGGCAGCAGATTTGGAAATCCCTGAATGGGTGAACAAGATGCTTGCTGCCGGAAATGACAGCTTCTACAAACGCAAAAATGGCAAACTGCTTTATTACAATATCGAATCTGGTGCTTATGTAGAAGTGCCCGGAACCTCCGAATTTGTCATACTAGATAATTACCGCAGTCAGTCGCCGGTACACAGTAATGCCGAATCTATTCTCCACGATATTGGAGACGGCGTATTGTGCCTGGAATTCACCTCGAAAGCCAACGCGATGGGGGAAGGAGTACTTCGCGGTATGAATGAAGCGATCCAAATTGCAGAAGAGGGTAACTGGAAAGGGCTTGTCATTGGCAACAATGCAGCAAATTTTACGGTTGGCGCCAATTTGATGCTCATTGCCATGCTGGCTTATCAGCAGGAGTTTGATGAGTTAAACATGGCGGTCAACCTGTTTCAGCAAACCACTATGCGTTGCAGATATTCTGCGATTCCGGTTGTGGCGGCTACACAGGGATATGTTTTCGGCGGCGGTTGTGAAACGATCATGCATTGTGATGCAGCCGTTTGCGCAGCTGAATCCTATATTGGTTTGGTTGAAGTTGGGGTTGGATTGATCCCTGGCGGCGGCGGCACCAAGGAGTTTGCCCTGCGGGCCAGCGATCAGTTTTTTGAAGGCGACGTGATGATTCCGACGCTGATCGAAAAATTCAAAACTATTGCGCTTGCCAGTGTGGCGACCTCTGCACATCAAGCATACGATCTGGGGTATCTGCTTCCGCAGAAAGACATGGTAGAAATGAATCTCAACCGGAATATTGCCCGTGCCAAACATCAGGTACTGGATCTGGCAGACAATTACACGCAGCCTATCCAAAGACAGGATATACATGTTTTGGGTCGTTCCGGACTAGGTGCCTTGTATCTGGCGGCGAATGAGTTAAAACTTGGTGGATATGCTTCCGAGCATGATATCAAGATTGCTCAAAAAGTAGCCTTCGTATTATGTGGTGGCGACCTGACGGGGCAACAAAAGGTGAGCGAACAGTATTTGTTGGACCTGGAAAGAGAAGCCTTCCTCAGTCTTTGTGGAGAGCAAAAAACACTGGAGCGCATCCAACACATGCTTACGACCAACAAGCCTTTGCGTAATTAATTTTTGAACTGATCAGAAAATGGGTTTAAAGCCTGTTTCCTCACAATAGAAATAACATGGAAGCATATATTGTAAAAGCATATCGTTCCGCAATCGGAAAAGCACATAAGGGAGGATTTAGAAATTTCCGCTCGGATGATCTGGCTGTTCGGATAATTCAAAAAATGTTGGCCGATACGCCAAATCTGGATCCGGCCCTTATTGATGATTGTATCGTTGGTTGTGCTAATCCGGAGGGCGAACAAGGGTTACAGATCGGACGCATGATCTCTGTGCGTGCACTTGGAATCCCTGTGCCTGGTATGACCGTAAATCGTTATTGTGCCAGCGGCCTGGAAACCATCTCCATTGCTGTAGCCAAGATTCGGGCTGGTATGGGACATATATACGTAGCCGGTGGAACCGAAAGCATGAGTATGATTCCGATGACCGGATACAAACTTGCGCCGTCTTATGAGGTAGCCAACTCGACACCTAATTATATTGCCAGTATGGGCCTTACGGCGGAAGCTGTTTCAAAGAAATATAAAATCAGCAGGGAAGCTGCCGATGCCTTTGCACTGCGATCGCATACCCTTGCCGGGAAGGCAATTGATGAGGGAAAATTTAAGGATGAGATCACACCCATTGAGGTGCCTGACGTAGTTGTAAAAAATGGTAAGAAAGTAGAGTCCAGCCATGTCGTTGATATGGATGAGGGCGTCCGGCGTTCAACAAGTTTGGAAGGACTGGCAAAATTGCGGCCCGTATTTGCCATGGGAGGTAGTGTTACTGCCGGTAATTCTTCCCAGACTTCTGATGGTGCCTCGTTTACCCTGGTTGTCAGCGAAGAAATGGTCAAACAGCTCAATTTGGAGCCAATTGCCAGATTGGTGAGTTGCTCTGTTGCAGGTGTTGATCCGCTTTATATGGGCATCGGACCATGCAAAGCCATTCCGAAAGCACTGGCCCAGTGTGGCTTAAAGCTTCAGGATATTGACCTGATCGAACTAAACGAAGCCTTTGCAGCGCAATCTTTGGCTGTTATCCAGGAAGCCGGTCTCAATCCGGAGATTGTCAATGTAAATGGTGGTGCGATTGCATTGGGTCATCCGCTTGGTTGTACCGGCGCCAAACTGACTACGCAGATTCTTAATGAATTGCGCCGTCGGGATCAAAAATATGGTATGGTTACAGCTTGTGTGGGCGGTGGTCAGGGTATTGCCGGAATCTTTGAACGGCTGAATTAAGCCTCGAAGCAACCTTTACCTTATATGCTACAAAAACGGGAAGAGTTGGAACCGGAGATCCTGATCCATCCTGCATTAAGCAATGACCTATTGTTAATCGAAGGTGGAAAAGGTATCAATTGGTCTTCGGAGACGACCATTGCCAGCCTCTCCAATATGTTGGAGCAGGAGGGGGAGCTTTGCCAAGCTCCATTTTCCTGGAAATACATTCCCCGGGAGGGGTATCGGAGTGACATGTATTCGATTTATTTGCCGAAGGAAGTGGATGCAAAAGCTGTTTACCGGTTCATTTTGAATGCAAAAACCCGGCCTTCTAAACTGCTGGTGCCTTTTTTTATCTGGACAAAAAAAGCGGAAGGCAGTAGCGGTATTGTCGTGAGGAATGTCGCGCTTATTCCGCCGGGAACTTATATCCCAGCATCGCAGGAAGATTCGCAGAAAGCGATACGGGAGGAGATGAAAAGGCTTATTGATTTGCTAATTGAAAATTTTGGCGGTCAGAAATAGATTAAAAAAGCCCCATCCGGATAATCCGAATGGGGCTTTTTTCTTTCGGAGCCTGCATCATCAATTGATGAGCAGGACATCTCCTTTTACAACTTCCACTACCCCATCGATAAACTCTACTTCGGCCACATAGACATAGATGCCGGATTGGGCCATTTTTCCGCCAACAAGGCCATCCCAGCCATTGGCTTCATCGCCAGCGGGGAAGTTTTGTGCCCGGAACATAAGCGAGCCGTAGCGATCAAATACCTGTAGATTTTTCACCTGATTGACTGCTTTACCACCATAAACAGTAAACACATCATTGATCCCGTCAAAATTTGGCGAGAACGCATTTGGTGTATAAACCTGCCGGATTTTATTGACTTCTATCTGAATAGCATCTGTAGCTGTACACAGGGTAATCGTATCAAATACTGTAACGGTCAACAGAGTCACATCGCCTACTGGTACAAGCTGAATCTCGCTGCAATCATCGATGAGGCAGTCATAAGGCAAACCTGGAATGAGCCAGGTATAGATCAGGTCATCATTATTGGTTGAAGCTGCATCGAGATTTACCACATCACCGAGGGTAATAGATAAATCCGGACCGAGATCGACATAAAGATCCGGTGGCCCTTCAATTTCAAAATCAAACGCTCGAATGCAGCCGTTTGCATCTTCGACTGACAATTCATATAACCCGGCTGTTAATCCGGTAAAGAAGGTATCCGAAACAAATAGATCGCCGTCAACGGCATACATATAAGGCTCTACGCCACCCGAAATAGAAACTACTGCTACCTCTCCGGCATCTTCAGCAGTCAGGCAGGTTACACCCTCTGTAGTGAGTGCCACTTGTATTTCGTCTGGTTGGGACAGGTTAAAGGATGTTGTAGCGCTACAGCCAAATTCATTGCTGATCGTAACAGAATAGGCTCCCGGACCATAGCCTGCACTTGTTGAACTGGTACTACTATTTCCGCTCCAGGAATACGTAAAGCTCGAACCAGGACCAGAAGGAACTGCTTCCACAATAGCATCAGCAGCATCAAAACAGGTTATATCCTGGATGATATTGACACTTACTCCAACAGGACTGGCTGGCTGGGGCACCACAATAGATGCGGATCCCTGGCATCCATCCGCATTTGTCACCAGAACGGAGTAAGTACCAGAGGTCAGATCAGTCAGGACGGCTGTCATGCCCCCATTATCCCAATCGTAATCAATTGGGGTTCCGTTTGTGGAGACCATTACGGAGCCATCCGCACCATTAAAGCAGCTTACCGGATTCAGCAAGGTAGCCGTAACGATAAATTCTGGTGGTTGATTGATCGTATAAGTCATTTGGGCTATACAGCTATTGGCATCTGTCAGGGTAAGCGAATAATTGCCCGCACAGAGGTTAGAAAGAAGTGCTGAAGTTGACCCTGAATTCCAATTAAAGGCATAGGGTGGCGTTCCTCCCAGTGCTTCTACTTCAATTTGGCCATCGCAATCACCAAAGCAACTGGCATCAATCAGATTGAGCAGATTGATCGTTAATTCTGTTGGTTGGGTAATAGCCACACTTACAATGGTATCATTGACCCCATCTGTTATCGTAAAGGAATAATCTCCGGCAGGCAAACCGGGTACCTGGGTTAGGTCTCCTTCCTGTGCGATCACGCCATTCCCCGAAAGGGTATTGCCCGTATTTGCCCAATTATAATTATATGGAGGCTGGCCATTAAAAACCACCAATTCAATCAATCCGTCCATATCGCCAAAACAATCCAACATATCCCCTGTAATTGTCGGGATAGGAACGGTGGAATATGGCATTACAAAACAGGTGTCGTCAGAACAGCCCAGATCATCCGTAACTGTCAGGCAATAATTGGCATCTCCTGTCAATCCATTCGCGAAAGCGCCCATCTGACCATCCGACCACAAATACGTATAGACTCCCGTTCCTCCGGAAGCACTACCCATTACTTCACCATCTGCTACACCAATATTGGTTGCAAAGGAAACCACATCGAAGGAGGCCACAACAGGATTCAAAACGGTCAGGTTTGTATTTACGATGCTATCGCAGCCCCCGGAAAGTGCCAGGGTATCGGAATACATGCCTGTGGCAGAATAGATACTACTTCCTACTGAAAAATTATCGCCATCACAAATGGTAATATCCTGATTAAAAACGGGCGTATCATCTCCAAGGTCTGTTACCGTGATCACAAAGATCCCTTCTGTATCATTTCCGGCTCCGTCAATTAGGATCCAGTAGGGACGTGTGGGATCCAGGCAGGAGACTTCCATGCTTTCATTTAAATCTGCGATAGTATAAACACTTTCCTGTTCAAAAAAGAAACCTGTACACAGATTGGTATTTGATCGATAGAGTGCGAGTTGCAGATCAATCGTGTTATAGCCGGCAGGTGGTGGCAGATCGCTGATAGCCTGTATCAATACATGGCCTGAAGTAGGCGGAATAAAGGAGAACCAAACCGATTTTTGGGAAACAAAAGCTGAAACAAAAGGATCCCCAAAGTTGCCTGCACATTGATTTGAGCGTGGTGCCGGGGTCGATACCATGCCACCATCCGGTACGGTACCCAGATCTTCTGCATCACACTTCAAGTCTCCTCCTTCTATTACATCGTATGCATCGATACCTATACCAAATAGGCCGACCGCCTGATCCGGTGTGAAGGCTGCGCCATCAATCAATAAAAAATAGGTAGTATTAGGAAGCAGGCAATTTAGTTGGAAAACCTCATCATAGCTGGAGTTTTCATACTGCTCGGAGATCATTGTCATAGCAGTATTACAAGTCCCATCGGCAGAGGTATAAAGCGCAACCTGCAAGTTGACCGGATCTCCAAAATTTTGAGGATCACTAATAACTTGAAAATCGGCATAAGGCAGGACGTTAGGTCCGGTGGTAAAAGTAAACCACACGCCTGTGCTGTTATTCCAGTTTGCTCCGGAATCGCCCGGATTTGGTTCATTGGCGGCTGTAGCACAATGATTATTGTAATTACTCATTGTCGCATCACCGAGACTACTTCCCTGCGTTAGAAGTCCCAGGTCAATAGGTGAGCAAATGGCGTCATTTGGGGCGTCAATTCCCATTCCGGAAACAGAGAAAGTAAAATCCAGGGTGCCGCTGGAAGACAGTCCGCCTGGAAGCGACAGGGTATAATTGGTACTCCCGGTAGCTGGAACTGCAAAAGTCTGACAGATGGTTTCCTGACAAGAGGATACAATGTCACAAGGGAGAATATTATCGTTTTCGAAAACCCGGAAGCATACATCCATTGTAGCCGGTACATCGGAGCTACAAAGGAAGTCTTCGCTATATTGTACGTTGGGCGGATTGGTATAACAACCTCCGGCCATGGGATAGGTAACATACCCCTGGTAATTTACTTCAGCCCGCCAGAAGATATCCGGAGTACCAAAAACATCTGTGCAGGTTGTGTTTGCTGTTGCCCCGTTGATCGTTACTTCGAAGGTAATCTGGGCAGTAGAGAAGCAGGGCAAGAGGCCCAAAAATAATAAGATTGTGTTGCGCGCTAACCAATTGCTCATTGATGGATCTTTTGTTTTCAGGTTTTAAGACGCTTTTTAGCCAAAAAGTAATCTTAACGGTGTTTTATACCCACCCGAAAATGGTTTGGGTGTACTTACTGAAAAGCCTATTCAATTTAGGACGAAAAAGCGATTCAAAATATTGCTTACTATAGAATGGAGCAAAAACTTGTATCAATTCCATAAAGCACCAAAATTTTTAGATTTCCTTACGAACGTGTTTGGGAGTCTAAAAAATCAAAATTGTAGCATTATCCGCTTTAAGGGAAAACCATCACTAAAACGCAGGGGCATTCTAATATGCGGCTTCAATAAAAAAGCCCGTGGAGAAATCCCACGGGCTTATATAGATTGCTAGTGTATAAAAAACAATTCTTCTTATCTGACAATGGTGATATCACCCCGAATGATTTCACTCTCGCCCACATCCAGTCGGAATACGAAATAGTAAGTAGCCTGCGGCAGATCCTGACCGGATTGGTTGGTTCCAGTCCAGTCATTCAGGTATGGAGCTGCTTCATAAACGATATCTCCCCAGCGATTAAAGATGGTAATCTTATTCTGTGGGAATTTATCCGGATTTAGCAGGAGGATGTCAAATACAAGCGCATCATTCTTACCATCACCATTTGGCGTAATACCATTTGGAACGACCATAACAAGCTCTTTGTCCACATTGATCAATACCAGTGCAGTATCACACAGATTCGGACAAACATCGCTGCAAATCGCATAGTTGAATTCTACTTCACCACCAAAGGTAACCGGAGGCGTGTAGGTGTAAAATCCATCCACTAATCCGGTAACTGTACCAATAACCGGCGGAGTGGTAATGGCAATTGCCATACCGGAATTACCATTTAGGAAGTCATTATCCAGTACAGGAATCATGACGGATGAATCATTTTCGCCCATCTCGGCTGTATCATTATTTGCGATCGGGAACGACTCTACAAATATGGTATCCGAGAAGGAGCTATAATCAGGGCAGCCAGGTGCGGAGAGTGTCCACGTAACAATGTTTATACCTGGTTCGAGATTTGTAATTGGCGAAGTCTCGATTGTAGGGAACTCAATATCTGCATTGGTTAAGACTGACCAAACACCAGTAGTACCTTCTCCGGTGGTACCAAATAACATGGCTTCATCGGTACAAGCCTCTTGATCATAGGAGAAAGATGCCTGTGTCAACGAACCCAAGCCGCTGATAACTTCTACGGTATCCATAGCGGAACATCCGGTAATCATATCAGTAACGGTAAGAACGAAGGTTCCTTCACTGGTTGCTACTGCATTTTGAAGTGTGGTCGAAGCAGGATCCAGAGTACCACTAAGAGCGGTCCAGCTGTACTCAATGCCCACTCCTGAGCTGGAACCTGTGTTTTGAATTGTTACCAAGTCTTCTCCACATCCCAGTTCTGTTTCTTCATCTGCATCAGCTACCGGCGGTAAAGCCTCAAATAATTGAGTAGTATCAGTAGCGGAACAGCCATTAGTACCTGTTACCTCGAGCACGTATTCGCCTGCACTGGACGCATCTAACATATCCATTGTAGCGCCGGGAAGACTGGCTCCATCCTGATACCATTGGAATTCAGAAACGCCTGGTCCGGAGAGGCTACCATCCAGTGTTACTACAGGTGTATTACAGGTAATCTGAACATCGCCACTGATAATTGCTGTAGGTGGAATGGTATCCGCGGCAACATTTACAGTTGCTGTTACAAAACAGCCATTTGTTGTATCTGTGATGACTAAGCCATAAATTCCAGGAGCACAAATGAGTGGTTCCAGCGTATCTTCTCCAGAATCTATACTACCGTTTCCGGCAGGGATCGGAGTCCAGGCATACACGTAATCCGGGCCGGTAGAGGACCCTGTGGCATCCAGATTAAAACAGTCATCATTACAGGTATAAGTGGCATCATTGGTCACTGCGATCGGAACATCCACATCTTCAATAACAGTTACAGACGCCGTGGCGGTACAGCCGGTTGAGGTGTCTGTCACCTCGAGGGTGAATGTGCCTGCACAACAAACCTGTGGATTCAATGGATTGGAAGTATTGATACAAGGGTTACCAGACCAGGAATAAACAATATTTGGACCAACAGAAGTCCCGGTTCCATCCAGATTGATACAAGCGACTGTACAGTTAATAGTATCAGGCATTGCCAGGAAGGCAACCACATTATCCTGCTCATCAACTATGGTTACTGAATCCAGCGCAGTACATCCATTAAAGGTATCTGTAACCTCCAGGTAATAGGTACCTCCTGCATCGACTTCAGGCGCCAGACCTGTACTTCCGGTAACAACTCCCGGGCCTGTCCAGAGGTACTGGAATTCTCCGAGCGTACCAACAGACGAACCAGCTCCACTGAGGAACAGCGAAGGAACATCACAGGTAATGGTATCAGGCAATCCTGCCTGTGCAACTGGTGCTTGCAGATCTTCAATTACAAATACAGTGGAGACAGCATCGCAGCCGTTTACTATATCAGTAACCGTGAGTTGATACTCCCCCGCTTGATCAGCCTGAGCACTCATCATGGTTTCTGTACCCGGAACCAAGTTTCCTGATATTGCTACCCATTGGTAGGAGAAGTCAGGTCCTGTGGATGATCCGGCACCATTTAGTGTGACAACCGAAACAAGACAGGTAATAAATTGGTCTGCACCTGCATTTGCGATGGGTAATTGAAGGTCTCCAACAATTTCTACCTGATCGAAATCGGTGCAACTATTAGCCGTATTCGTTACGGTCAGGGTATAAATTCCAATATCTGAAGCGGTGATACTGGCAGTAGTTCCTGCCATGCCGCCCATCGGATCCATCCAGCCGTAGCTGATGTCCGGACCACTGCTTGAAAGGCTACCATCCAGGGTAGCGGTATTATTATTACAATCAATTACCTGATCCATACCGGCATCTGCTACCGGAGCAATGGTATCCACCGTAATAAAGGCAGAATCTGCGGAGGAACAGTCACTTAGAATATTTGTCACATTCAGGAAATACCAACCTTCACCAGTCACCATTGCTGTCTGAGTGGTTTCAGTACCGGGTACAATAAATCCGGTATCGGTTGTCCATAAATAGGTGAAATTTGGTCCGCCGGATGATCCTACACTTGTGATAGCCACGGTATCTACTGTACAATCAATAGAATCCAGCGCCTGTATTTGTACACCCGGAATCACAGCTGCTTCTACAAAAATGGTATCAAAAACGACACAATTTGTGGTCTCATCTGTTACCATAAGCTGGTAATTCCCGGGGCCGAAGATCGTTGGCATCAGTGTTGTTTCTGTTCCGGGTTGTACCGAACCACCGCCCAGGCCTGTCCAGAGATAGGAGTATTGTCCAACACCTTGTGAAGAACCCGTTCCATCAAGTGTAAACAGAGAAGATCCACAAGGGAGCGAGACATCATCCCCGGCATCTGCTACCGGAGAAAAGCCGGAAAGCGGTACATCAAATTGTTGTTCGATGAAAATTACCGGGTTATCAACATCTGTTACAATGACAGTATAGGTTTGGTTAGTCAGTCCGCCCTGATCCTCCTGATCCATGTTCGGCACTGTAATTCCGGGGCCTGACCATTCGTAAGAATAGTTTCCGGATCCACCGGATACGGTAATATCAATATTACCTGTATTATCACCCGGGCAATCTACACCCGTAATAGAAGCTGCGACCTGAAGGCTTTCGAGGATACAAATTCCGCCATTATCTGCGTTCAGGCCAATATTGATTCCTCCGGAGTTTGCCGGAATAACCTGTATTGCCTGTGGGCTGCTGGTAATAGTAATATCCTCGCAATTCCCTTCATCGCCAATCAAGTCAAAACAAAGGGTAAATATGACCGAACCATTTGGCAGGCTATTTCCATTAAGTGTCTGACTATTCCAGTCGATGGATATACTACCTACTCCCCCATTGCTATCATCGTAGCTGGCGGTGGAGAAGTTGGCCAGGTTAAGCGGATTAATTAGTTGAGAATATTGTAGCTGAGATGGATTCCAGTTGATCGAAAATGCCAGCTGTTCGAGGCTAACAAAATTTTCTACAGTGACGTCCACACAAACTTCCTCTCCCAGTACACCATTATTTTGCGAAATATCGACAATGAAGTTGAATGGATTATTGACGCACACTTCTCCCGGCTGGGAAGTCAGTCCGACATTCACTCCGGAAGATTCGGTGGTCACTACGTTAATTCCACAAGGAAAATCTGTGAAATTGATAGGCGAACACTCATAGGGGTCGCCGACCACATTAAAGCACAGATCAAAAATGGCTGTTCCGTCAACAAGCGTAATGCCTGCGCCGGAAAGATCAGTCCAATCGAGACACATGGCCCCAAATGCAGCAAAAGAAGCATCAAAGTTGCCATTGGTCAGGTTGGGCAAGCCAAAATTTCCGACAGAAACAAATTGAAGGACGCTGGTTTCCCACTCTATGGTGAAGGTCAGGTCTTCAATTTTGGTAAAGTTTTGCACTTCAACGGGGATACAAATGAAATCTCCCGGATCCAGATTATAGTTGGCCGTTGACAGGATAATCCCGTCCGGACAAACGATCTCTACCAGGCCATTGAAGGTATTGATCCCAATATCGTTTCCAAAACATTGGTCTATGACATTAATGTCGAGCGGATTATTGGTTATAGACACCGGAGAATTGACACAGCCACCGATGGCCTTAAAACAGAGCGAGGATAAAATTTCTCCGTTTGCCAGGTCATCCCCAAAACAGGAGGGGTCATTCCAGGACACTGTAAGCACTCCGTTATTTGCCTGACTTTGATCCCAGTTGCCTGAATTGAAGAAAAACAGGTTATTATTTACATTCTGAAATCCGGTAAAATCTAAGAGGTTGGGATTCCAGTTGATTGAAAATTCAAATCCGACAAGATCCACGAAGTTTTCAACCGTAAGGTCTAAACAAAAATTCTCGCCCGGAGAAACCTGAGCACTTTCGACCATAACGGTCAGACCATCCGGGTTAAAACAATTAACGGCCAACTGGCCTTCTCCTGCCAGGAATCCAATATCGGTACCAGGATCAGAAGCATTGGTGATCTCAATAGGAGTTGGATCATCGAGGATACTCACAATAGACGTTTCGGCACAGCCGCCGATTACATTAAAGCAAATTTGCAAGATTGCTGTACCGTCGGGTAAGGTAACGCCGTCTGGTGTATTAAACCAGGACACCGTCATATAACCATCATTGGGAAAGGGATTGGTATTACTTCCGCTGAAGTTAGGCAGATTCAAGCCGGTAGCAGAGACAAATTCCAAAACCGTTGGATCCCAACCTACGGTAAACTGGAAACTGATGATATCGAAGAAGTCATCAACGGTAAAATCCAAACAGACCGTTTCCCCTTCATTGGCGTTCACATAAGGAATGTCGAGGGTAATCGGTAAATTATTAACCGCGATGAATCCATCATCGGAAAACATCATAATGTCAATCGGACAAGAGCTTGTTCTGGTAACATATTGCTCAACGGGGTCATCGCCGATCGTGACATGGGTATAGGAAGTAATCCCGGTGAAGTTGACAGAGAACAAGACTGCATTATCTGCCAGTGTCACGTCGAGTGTACTCGAACAATCGAGCGGATCCATAACCTGCCAATCAAAAACAAGCCAGCCCTCCACATTATCATAGGTAACATCTGTTGCCAAAACCAGGTTGGTCATAAGTGGGTTGGCGTTAAAGATATCAGCAGGAGAAGCGATAGTAACCACATCCGGATCCCAGCGAACGGAAAATCGCATGGCCTGAATATCGGTAAAGTCATTTACCCGAAAGTCAAGCTGGGCTTTTTGGCCAGCTAGAATAAGGTCAAAGTCGGGATTAATAGAAACGGTAGGTTGTGCGAAAACCTTTGTAACCCCAACCAGGGTCATCGCACAAAATAGGGTAAGGATATATTTCTTCATGACGGTATTAAACGTTTTGGGATGGACACGTAAATGGGATATATAACTCATTAATAATCAAATGAATAGCTCAGGTTAATCTCATGTGTACCTCCGGCATCCGGGCCAAAAGTTGAGAAGGAATAATCAAATCCATACCCGATTTTAAAGGCATTTCCGTATTCAACATCTCCCAGTAAAAAGCCTGTTTCGAGGTGCAAATTCCCCGAAAGGGAAGAACCTGCTCCTATCCAGAAATTGGTGGCCATTTGGTAGCGCAGGTTGACATCAACATTTACGGGAGCATTTGGGGCATATTTCACCCAAACAGAGGGTTCAATAAATTTGCCGTCCCGGAAGAACTTGATAAAGTCGATATGCCCGTAAACATGCTGTACGCGTTGGGTAGAGAACTCTCCATCCTCTCCGCGGAAAGTCAGATTCAGCCCTAATACCTGTGGAACGGAAACGCCACCTGAAAGAATGGATCCCTGGTTCCAGCGTGAACCACCGAAACGGGTGTATGCAAAGATTCCGAATCCGACATCAGGTGACCAGACATTCTGATCAGTTTCGCCCAGAATATCGCCTGCATCGCGCAGGTTTATTTCGGAGGCATTGACCCGATACTGAACCGCACCGGCATTAAGTGCCAAGCCGATTCCCCCGTAATAGGGGTCTTTTGAAATAATGCCCCCAAATTTTCCATAAATACCGGTAAAACCGGTTGGGCCAGTCTGATCATTGATCAAATGGCCGCCTGTCAGGAAATTAAAGGAGCTTCGTTCTTTGTAGAAAAAAGTACCTCGTATGGTCTGGGTTGTGGGTGCCCCCGGAAAATCTGTCCATTGTTTTCGGTAGGTAGCTCCAAACGACATATTCTGGTCGTATGCCAGATATTCGGTAGGGAGCGCAGCCGGATTAACAATATCAATATTTTCCCGATACTGGGTAAAGAGAGAGAGTTGTTGCGCCTGGGCAAAGTATGTGCACAGCAGGAGCGCGGAGATTAATCGTAACCTGTTCATGGGATAAGCAAATTTTGCCTCAAACAAAGTTATAAAAAATAAGCATTCTGGACTTTATAGTCGGAGCGAAATCAGTTGGCTACCGGGGGATTAGCCGGAGCTTTAAGCTCTAATATATTCCAGATCAATATGCTATGTCAATCGTTTGGGCTTTTTCTCGAAAAGCGCGACAAATATAGGAACTTTTGCCCTTTTCGATAGCTATACTGAATATTTAGAAAGCAAAAACCAGACAGTTTAACATTTGAGAATCAAGGAGAAAGGAGTAGGCAGGGTTTAATTCCGAGAGGAGCGTAGCAGGATGTTCGGGGAACGTAGCTGAATAGGCAAGAAGCGGAAAAGCGAAAAAAATAAGCAGAAAAAAAAGAAAAAAGGCCATCCATTGCAATGGATGACCTTTTGCCACTTGAGAACACACTGTATGAATTATTAACTTTCTTTTTAAGGGTTTGGTCTAGGATAGTTTCGTCATGTCGCGAACCAGAATTTTACCTCTGTTGAAATAGATCAAATCTGATTTTCTCAGTTCATTCAAAACAAGGGTTACGGTCTGTCTGCTGGTACAGGTAATATTTGCAATATCCTGGTGAGTCAGCGAATGTTTCAGCAACATTTCATATCCGATTCGCAGGCCCCGTTTTTCTACCGAGTCCTTGATAAACTCAATAATCCGGGTACGGGCATCTTTAAATATGAGCGACTCGAGTTTGTTTTCGGCACGTAAAAGGCGATTTCCAAAAATAGACATGACCTGATCACAGAGATCGTAATTGTGACGCATCAGTCGTTTGAGATCATCCACCTTAATGCTATAGATATGGGCTTCTTCTTTCAG
>JAGQWR010000182.1 GCA_020437105.1 Saprospiraceae bacterium | reverse complement strand
TACCAACCTTCATCCAATCCAGCAAATATCGTACTGGAAAAGAAGGTTAATCCATTATCGATTGAATACACATAGGGCGGTGTACCCGCGTTTATGCCCAATACTTCCAGGCTGCCCAGATCGTCAGAACACAGTGGCTGTTCAATCGCAAAATCCGGATCGAATGGAAAGTTTTCTGTGATTTCAACCCAGTCTGAATCCCAACAACCATTATTTGGGTTGCTTACACTCAAAGTGTAAACACCACCACTGGAAATCGTCGGCTGCAAGGTGTTGCCATTTGATTCGATCTGTCCGTCAAGTGTTGTCCATTCATAAATCAAATTCACTCCATTCGCAATCGCCGAACCTGTAAGAAAACTTTCTTCATCAAAACAGGGCAGTACAAAGCCAATGCCTGCATCAACGATTGGTGCGGCTACATCCTCCAATACCACCACTTCATCATTGCTCGTACATCCATTATCCGAATTTAGAATTTCCAGATAATACGTGCCGGGTTGGTCAATGTTTATTTGCAGACTATTTGCTCCGGTGAGGATGTTGCCATCAAGCGTACTCCAATTTGGAAGGAAAATCAAACCATTACTGGAAGCGCTGGCATCCAGTGTGATTTGTTCCTGGTCACAGGTAAGCAATCCGGGATTTGCAATCAATAAACTTGGAGGAATGATATCCTGCTCTACAACAATAACATCAAATTCTGTACATCCATTGACCAGGTCAGTCACAAATAATTGATAGGTTCCTGGCTGGTCAATAGCAGGATTCAGACTGGTAGCCCCGCTTAAGATATTCCCGTCCGGACTAGTCCAGAGATAATCGAGTGCCGCGTTATTTCCGCTGGCATTCCCGTTTAGAGACAGACTGGTTACCGCACAGGTAAGTAGTCCGGAGGTGCCGGCATCGACAATCGGGTTGGCAATGTCTTGTTCAACATCTACCATTGTTTCTGCTTCACATCCATTGAATCCATTTAGAACAGTCAGTGTATATTGTCCGGGCTGATTTACTTCCGGCATGAGGCCAGATTGGCCCGTTACAATGTTTCCGTTTAAAGTTGACCAGTTGTAACTAATATCTGCCCCCTGGCTCGATCCGGCTCCACTTAGAGAAACACTGGTTTGTACGCAGGTCAGGATATCCAATACGTCCGACTGGGCGACAGGTAGGGTAACATCCTCTGCCACAACAACTACATCAAGGGCTTCGCAGCCATTTTCCTGGTTTGTGACTAATACTTCATACGTGCCCGGCTGGTCGATCATCGGGCTTAAACTGCCAGTTCCGCTGAGAATGTTTCCATCGGCCGTAGTCCAGGAATAATTGTATTCAGCTCCGACTGAAGATCCTGTTCCATCCAGATTTAGATTTAACACAGTACAGGTTAATAATCCTGGCGGGCCCGCTTCCGCGGAAGGTGCAAGTGTGTCGATTGGAACATCGACATTTGTCATGCTGACACAATCGTTGTCCAGATTGGTAACACTAAGCGTATATATGCCCGGCTGATCGACTAGCGGATTCAGGGTATTTGCTCCGCTGGCGATATTTCCATCCAGACTGGTCCAGCTATATTCAAAATTCGATCCGGTATCTGATCCGGTGCCATCTAATTCTAAACTTTGGATCGTACAGTTTAATAGTCCGTCCAGACTGGCAACTGCCACAGGAACGGAGACTGCGTTGCTAACATCCGTCTGTGCGGTAATTGCACAGCCATTATCTTCATTCAGAACCTCCAATACATAGGTCCCCGCCTGATCAATGATCGGATTAGGCGTATCGGCACCACTAATAATATTGCCATCCGGAGTGGTCCATGAATAAGAAAATTCAGTTCCGGTACTTCCACTGCCGTTCAGTGCTAAAGAGGTAATGGAGCAGGTGAGTTCGGAATTTTGTCCGGCATCTGCAACAGGAATAGTAAAATCTTCGGAAACCAAAACCGTGTCAATAGACTCACAATCGTTTACTCCATTGCTTACAGTTAATATATAGGTACCCGGTGCATCTACATTCGGCTCCAGCCCATCATCGCCACTAAGAATGTTTCCATCAGTAGTGCTCCACTGGTAACTATAGTCTGGTCCAATGGAGGAAGCTGTACCATCCAGGTTGATCTGCGGTGTATAACAATTTAGTAGCCCCGGCGGACCAGGGTCTGCAACAGGTAGATTCTGATCCTGTGCAATACTTACATCCGCATTGCTACTACATCCATTATTGGTATTTGTTACGCTAAGCGAATAAGTTCCTCCCGCATTAACGGTGGGCATGGGGGTATCTGCTCCGCTCAGGATGTTGCCATCAATGCTGGTCCATTGATATTCCAGTAACTGGCCTCCGGCATCTGCAGTTCCCTCCAGCACAAATTCTGTGAGTGTACAATCTAATGTAGCCGTCGGTCCGGCATCTACTGTGGGCGGATCAAAATCGGCATCGACCAATGTTTCGATGAGTGACGCACAGCCATTTTGATTGTTAATAACGGAAAGCGTGTAGGTGCCCGGCTGGTTTACACTTGGATTTAAACTATCAGCATTGGCTGTAATATTGCCATCCAGAGTTGACCAACTCAGGGAAATATCTGCAAGGCCATTTGTGGAAGCCTCCAATGAAATACTTGGGTTGTAACAATTTAAAATATCCGGAGGTGCTATCCCAAGTATGGGACTCAGGGTATCTGGCAAAAGCAGGATCGTCTCGCTTGTTACACAGGAGTTGATCGTATCGTTTATGGTTAGTGTATAGGTGCCCGGTTGATCCACTAATGGCATGAGTCCGCTTGGATTACCCACGAAGTTTCCATCCGGCGTTGACCAGGAATAGATCAGGTCTGCTCCCTGTGTGCTGGCAGAGCCGTCCAGCGTAGCTGTAGAAAATATACAGTTTAAGGTATTGGAAGGCTCAATGACGGCTTCGGGAAGGTTGGCATCCTGGGTTACTACCACGCTGGAATCAGCAGTGCATTGGTTGACGGTGTTTGTAACCAACAGGGTATAGGTGCCTGCCTGATCAACTACCGGCATCAGGTCTTGATTACCGCTTACAATATTGCCGTTTACCGTTGTCCAGAGATATTCATAATTTGCCACTTGCCCACTTACGGCTGCCTGAAGCTGGATGCTTGTCACAGTACAGGTAAGCTCACCGCCCAAGCCCGCATCAACTACCGGAATCTGGGTGTTTTGTACAACGGTGGTTTCTGCATTGGAAAAACAACCATTGATGGTGTCCAAGACCAATAAGGAATAAGAGCCGGGCGCATCCACATCTATAAGCAGGCCATCGCCTCCGGAGATTATGTTCCCATCCGGTGTAGTCCATTCATAAACAAGGCTGCTTCCGCTGGATGAACCACTGGCGTCAATGGTGACAATTGGATCCTGGCATCCCATCAAAACGGGCGGAAGAATTACTGATCCGGGAATACTAACATCCTCGGAAATGAATACGGTATCAGAGTTCACACAGGTATTGTCCGCATTCAATACCACAAGTACATAGGTGCCGGGTGCATCAACCAGCGGCGTTGTTGTATTGCCACCGGAAACGATGTTTCCATCCGGCGTTGACCACTGGTAATTGATGTTTCCACCGGGCTCGGAGTTGATCCCGTCCAGATTTAGTGCTGTAACCACGCAATTGAGCAGGCTGTCGGGGCCGGCATCTGCCACCGGAATCTGTACATCCTGAGTGACATTTACGCTGGAGCTGTTTTCGCAACCTGTATCGTCATTTGTTACGACTAATTGGTAGTTTCCGGGCGCATCAATGGCTGGCTGTAGCGTATTGGTGCCCGAGATGAAATTCCCATCCGGAGTGGTCCAGGAGAAACTCAAATTGGCTCCGCCACCAATATTGGCATCGAGTTGAATCTGGTTAACAGAACAATTTAATTCACTAACAGGGGTAATGTTTACAATCGGAAGATCTGCGTTTTCCGGAACCACCACCAGGTCAGTGGTAGAACAATTCGTATTCTGATTAATGATCGTAAGTTCATAGGTTCCGCCGGTCGAAATAGTCGGAGTGGACGTATTTTCACCACTTACAATATTCCCATCGCTTGTTGTCCAGATATATTGAAATTCAGGTCCCGAGGTGGAACCGGAAGCATCCAGTATTATTTCCGGTTCGGTACATGAAATAAGACCTGGTGGATCGATCACGAGTATTGGATTGTCAATAGCTTCGGAAACCACCACATTGGTGCCGTTTAGACATCCGGTATCATTGTTAATGATGGTCAGTAGGTAATTCCCGCCCTGGTCAACTACTGGCTGCAGTGTTCCCTGACCACTAATGATATTTCCATTCGCAGTATTCCAGATATAAGAATAATTTCCATTGGCAGAGGATCCGGTTGCATCCAAGGTAATCTGAGGCGTATTACAATTTACCTCTCCCGGAGGAAGGATCGTTGCCGTTGGCAAAATAATGTCTTCGTTTACGTTGGCAAATGAATAGGCGACACAACCATTATTTAGATTAATAACGGTAAGCTCGTACAAACCTGGCTGGTCAACCAAAGGAGTCAGGGTATTCGCACCACCCAGAATGTTTCCGTTGGAAGTAGCCCAGGAATAGGTGTAACCCGGACCCGATGAAGAAGCTGAACCATTCAGCGTAAGCGTAGAACTGGTGCAGGTAATAGTCTGGTTTGGTCCCGCATTGGCTATGGGCACATTGGAGTCAATCCCAACATCTGTGGAGGAAGTTGATTCGCAGCCATTAAATGTATTGGTGACCGTAAGCGTATAAGTACCCTGCTCATTAACCACCGGATTTAAGGTAGTTTCTCCGCTTATAATATTGCCGTCGCTGGTTGTCCAGAGATAGGAGAAGTTTGGTCCCTGGCTGGAGTTAAAGCCAAAGAGGGGGAACTCCTGCAGCACACAGGTGATCTCCAGGTAAGGGCCAGCGTCGGCGATAGGTGGAGTGGTATCTTCCGGTACTATAACATTTAACTGGCTGTCGCAACCGTTTTGATTGTTGGTCAGCGTCAGCGTATATTGGCCACCTGATCCAACTGTTGGAGTAGGAGTATTGCTTCCCGTTAAAATAACACCACCATTGGTGGTCCACTGATAAGAATAATTAGGTCCTGAATCGGATGCGGATGCATCCAGTTGGATTTCCGGGACATAACAAGTAATCAGGTCGGCCGGGGCAATGACCAAATCCGGCGGGATAAAGTTTGGCGTAACTTCCACCTGATCAGAGGATTCACAACCATTATCAGAATTGGTTACAATAATCGTGTATATGCCCGGCGCATTTACGGTTGGATTTGCGCTTGACTGACCGGAGATTACGCCCGGGCCTATCCAGGAATATGAAATATTTACGCCGGCACTTGATCCGCCACCGTTTAACTGAATGGTCGGGTTGGCACAATTTATTTCCATATCGGCCCCTGCGTTTGCATCGGGTGGAATGGTGTCAATCGGAACCAATACCGAAACCAGATTTTCACAACCTGTACTGGTGTTTTCAACCAGGAGGGTATAGGTTCCGGTTTCATCTACAAGCGGATTGAGTTGCGTAGCTCCGCTAACGATATTCCCGTCGTTGGTTGTCCACTGATAGGTATATTGAGGGCCGGTACTCGATCCGTTTCCACTAATGGAGATGCTTGTTTGTGCACAGGTTAGCGGACTCGCTGTTGCTACGGCATTGGGAAGTTGCGTAAGATCTTGTACCGTTACGGAAGCTGTTTGTTCGCAGCCATTGTCGTTGTTTAATACCGTTAGTGTATAGGTGCCGGGCTGATCCACCGTCGGATTGAGGGTAGTTGCGCCGGAAATAATTCCAGGCCCTGTCCATTGATAACCAAATTCTGAGCCCGTACTTGATCCCGTTCCGTTAATCGTAACACTTGGCACATCGCATGTAATTGGAGGGGCATTTCCAACTGCGGCAGGCAAAGTGATATCCTGGGTTACTACAACCTGATCAATCGTTTCGCAGCCATTTTGTGAATTGATTACAGAAATAGAATAAGTGCCCGGCTGATTCACTGTTGGTTGGAGTGTATTGCCACCCGATACGACCCCGGGGCCTGTCCATTGGTAATTATAATTGGCGCCGGTATCAGTACCTGTTCCATCCAACTGTATGTCTGTTACTGCACAGGTCAATTCATAAGGTGGTCCGGCTTCCGCAACAGGAGGTGTTAAATCCTCTCCAACGGTAACAGAAACCATGTTTTCGCAGCCTGTCTGTCCGTTTACTACGGTTAGTGTATAGGTGCCAGCCTGGTTAACTGTTGGGTTGATCGAATTTCCTCCACTTACGATATTTCCGTCATTGGTTGTCCAGTTATAGGTATATCCGGGGCCGGTGCTGGAGCCATTGCCGTCTATGGAAATAGTCGGGTTTGCACACGTGATTGGATCTGCATTCGCAACGGCATTTGGCAATTGTGTTTGATCATCGACGGTTACTGACACGGTATTTTCGCAGCCATTTCCACCATCTACAACAGTGAGAGTATAAGTGCCAGGTTGATCCACCACCGGGTTGAGTGTGGTTCCACCACTTACGATACCGGGGCCTGTCCATTGATAACTGACATTTGGTCCGGTTTCGGATCCGACGCCGTCAATAGATACACTCGTATCATTGCATGTGATTGGGGGTGCGTTGGCTATAGCAACAGGTAATGCCAGGTCTTCCGGTACGTTTACACTTATAGTGGTTTCACAGCCATTTATACTATTCGTTACGGTGAATGTATAGTTTCCTCCCTGGTCAACAGTTGGGCTGATTGTGCTTCCGCCGGATACGATGCCGGGGCCTGTCCATTGGTATGAAATATTTGGACCTGTGTCAGATCCGACACCATCAATAACTATAGTCGAATTTGCACACGTTATGGGTGGGGCGTTGCCCACCGCCACTGGGGGCGTAATGTCTTCTGTTACAGCTGCTGTTGCTGTTTCGGTACAACCAGTCAGGGTGTTTGTGACGGTAATGGTATAGGTTCCGGGGGCATTTACTGTTGGGTTGATTGTATTTCCACCGGATACGATACCGGGACCACTCCATTGATAGCTAATGTTTGGCCCTGTATCTGAGCCGTTTCCACTAATATTAATGCTTGTTTGAATACAGTCCAGGACCCCATTGGCTGCCGCTGCCGCAACAGGGGATAGCGTGTCGATTGCTACAATGGCAGAGAGTGTGTCGGTGCATCCATTTGCATCTGTTACCGTAGCGATGTATGTGCCATCAATCAGACCACTTGGGTTTGCGCCGGAGCCATTAGGGCTCCATTGGTAACTGTACCCGCCGGTTCCACCTGAGACAGTAGTGGAAATGCTTCCTGTTGGGTTATTACAATCGACATCTTGTGTGCTATTGCCAGAGGCATCCAGGAGTGGCGGGTCGGTAATCGTAACAGTCGTTTCTCCTTCGCATCCGTCGTCGTCGGTTACGGTAACCGTATATGTACCGGCAGGTAACCCCCCGGGGTTTTGTCCGGAACCGGAAGGAGCCCACTGGTAGGAGTAGGGGCTGGATCCCCCGGACACAGACACGGAAACGGATCCATCGCTATCACCAAAGCAAAGCGGGTCGGTGCCGGTGGCGGCAGGTGTGATAAATGTTTCGGTGATCATTACAGCACCGGAGGCATTGCCCGGACAGCCTCCGGTTGTAGAACTTAAGCCCCCGATCTGAACATTTCCAAAAGTATTCACCGTAAGGGTATATGGATTATCGCTTGTAGTGATGGGAGGCTGGGGAACTCCGTCAATGAAATAGGTGAATTGCCAGGGGGCTGTTCCTGTAAAGTTTACGGTTAGGTCAACCGGCGTAGCAGTACCAGCATTACATACACTTCCACTGCCACTCAATACGGCTGATGGCGTCGGAATGACTTCAATGGTGATACAATTATCATTTGGATTGGCAAAACAGGCATTGGCTACATCAATACATAATTGGGCGGTACCGGGAGTGCTCCAGGTAATATTTGCATTGTTATCATTCGGACTAACACTCCCCAGGGCTGGTGTTAGCACCCAGTTATAGATTGTAGCGGCATCTACAGGAAGCAGCGAGTAGGCTTCCGTGTCGCCCTGACAAACAGTGATTGGACCGGAAATATTTCCGGGGTCAGCGGGCGGACCTCCGGCGGTAGATCCCTGGAGAACATTTATATCATAATCGCATACGCTGCCTCCACATCCGTCTAATACCATCCAGTATATTTCGCCAACCACAAAATTGGTGGAGGTCAGGGTAAAAGCATTGGTCGTACAATTACACTGGACGTCCATGACAGGACCGCCGCAACCAAAATATATCCCACCTTGAAGTCCTTCGTTTCCGCCTACAACATTGCAATTAGACGGAACAACCTCAATGGTGATGGTAGTAGAGCCGGCATAAAATGCAAACCATTCATCGTTGTTGAGTGTCCATTGGCCGCCGCATCCAGGGAAGGGCTGGGGAACATTATTGTTATTTATCGTATTGCAGTACCCATCGAGCGTGACACATAAAATTGGTGCGGAGGGGCAATCGTCTCCAGCATCCGGAAAGCCAGGTGGTGGACATTGTGCAGAAAGGGTATTCAGAATTCCTGTTACGAGGAAAAATAAAAAAATGTAACGTTTTCCCATGTGTTTAGAGTCTTAGGTCATCCAGGTTATTGGCCAGATAAACTGACCTGATAATGGTTTCAGGTTGCCTTGTTCAGTTTTTGGGAAAAAGTAAATGACATAGAATTGGAGCAGCATTCCAATGGGCCTTAAGTATATCACGCAAGCCAGAATAATTAGATGCCAGGTGAATTTCGAAAACACTAACGGAAGAATCTTCGATCCAAAGGGAAATATGTCAATTTTGCTTGTTGGGCGATAGATAAACTTGCCCGAAGTTCTAATGCTAAAATAAAAAGCTGAAAGTACCTAATTGAGCTAAATGTTATTTCACAAACAACTATTTTATGCCAATATGCGACATTTGAGAGCTGGGCGCTTATTCAACTTCCGGCCTTGTTCCGTACATTTTGCCCTGTTTTGTCATTTTCAGGAGGTAGTTCAGTCGTCTTTGAGCCTCATCCTGGCGTCTTGGTCCGCATTCATTTATCCACCCTATTTTCAGCCGCTGATAAAAATAGTTGAAGGCTTCAAAGTTTTGCCAGATTTCGGAGTCTTCCTGGAGTTGCGCTTTAATCCATTCCGGAATTTCAAATGGATCATCTGGTTTCCCAATCTGGTCTTCAATGGGTGCGATACCATGAGGGGTTATCAAATTTAGGCGTTGTAATTTCCAGACTCGTTGACGGTTCAACTCTGACAAAAAGGTCTTTTTCTTCCGTCGGGGGGTGATGCGTTGCACATTACTCTTTTCATCCAGCTTTTTTACGACTCCATCGATCCAACCAAAGCAAAGACATTCTTCTACCAGTTCATCATAGTTGATGGAAGGCACGCCGGTATCTTTTTTAAATCGTTGCAACCAAATTTCAGATTTTACCAGGTGGTGCTGTTCCAGCCAGTCGCGCCAATCTTTTCGGGTCTTTGGATAGAAAACTTCGGTAATTTCCATAATTGGTTGTTTTAGCTTATAGAATTAAAAAATTCAGGTGAACATAAAAATTTTGTTTGGGAGTGAAAAATTAGCCGATCCAAAAAGAATAAAATAATTTGGAATGAATCTAATTCTAAACTGCCTGTCAGATTTATTTTTTTCATGGAAGGAAAGGGCCGGGTGTAAAATTATTGTACCTTGAAATTGCTGTTTCGGTGTGGTGAAATGGGGCAGTTAAGCAAGAATAATTGCCAGGAGACTTATAGTATATCGAGCATTGAAGACAGGTTCGAACATTTTGAAAATTCAGGCTGTTAGACAAGAAGGGTATGTTTGATCATTCATCTTTTTGGACTTTTTATTGAGCAGAGCGTTATGTGTTTTTATAAATCTTGCTTTTGATTTTGTTCTGATTGAAGTGTACTACTTGTTATTATCTTTTCTTCCTAATACCCATTTCACCTTGTTTTCAGCACTGCCAGGATAATATAATTTACCTGAAACTGGACCTTTGGGGTAGGGGTGTTTAAAGCTCTATCCATAATAGGATCGGTTTAGGAGGATAGTTATAAACAAATAGTTGTTAGCATGTCAAAGCTGGTCCATCAATTGTACATTTCCGTTTTAGTAGGGATTGTAGTCCTTACTGCTGCCTTCCTGTTTTACAAAGGAATTCCATATTATAATACGAGTCTGGAAGAGCGTTTTTATCATCCTGATCATGATTGGTTCAAGCCCAGCGGTTTGTTCGGGCATGGTTTAGGGATTGTCGGTACGCTCCTTATTTTGATTGGTGTATTCGGCTATATTGCCCGAAAACGATACAAATTTCTGGCTCGATTTGGGCGATTAAAGTACTGGCTGGAATTTCATATCTTCCTGTGTACACTGGGGCCGATATTAATTTTATTCCATACAGCTTTTAAGTTTGGCGGCATTGTTTCCATTAGTTTTTGGAGTATGGTTGCGGTTGTATTAAGTGGGGTTATTGGGCGATTTATCTATATACAGATCCCTCGAACCATTGAGGGTAGGGAGTTGACATTAAGTGAAGTTAAGAAGCTTAAAAATGATTTGGGTGATCTGCTCAAAGAAAAAAAATCATTAGACGAAGCAAGCAGCGTTCTTATCATGGAATCCGTATCAGGGGGTGATCGTGCAAAGGAGGGCAACTTTTTTGTGCGGAACATGATGCACTATTTGGATGATAAATCGAAGGTGCGCACTGTGCGAAAGACTTTGAGGTCAAATAATATTCCCGGCAGTGAAGTGCGTGAAATAATTAAAATTGTTAAGAATGAAATTTCTATAAACAATAAAATTGAACGACTTCAAACGATGCAGAATTTATTTAAATATTGGCATGTTGCGCATCTTCCGTTTGCTATAATTATGCTGATTATAATGGTGATTCATGTTTGTGTGACGCTGGCATTTGGTTATAGATGGATTTTTTAATTTTTTATCATGCTATTTGAACAAGTAATTATTTATTCCGTTGTTGCGCTGCTTTGTGTTGGAATAGTTTATTTCTATTTAAGAAAATTAAAAAAGCTTTCTAATATAACTGCTGCAAAAGTAGAAGAAGCCAAAGCAACCGGGCTTTTTCAGCCAGTCTCTCTGCATCCGGAAATTGATTTAAATAAGTGTATAAAAAGTGGGGCCTGTATTGCTGCTTGTCCGGAAAAAGATATTATTGGAATTGTAGATGGAAAAGCGACTTTAATCAATGCATCCAATTGTATCGGTCATGGAGCCTGTTTTCATTCCTGTCCGGTAGAAGCTATTTCTTTACGCATCGGAACAGAGGAACGGGGAGTGGATTTACCGCACGTAAATCAGCAATATGAGACCAATATGCCCGGTATTTATATTGCCGGTGAATTAGGGGGCATGGGACTTATAAAAAACAGTGTGGAACAAGGTCAAAATGCGGTAGATAATATGGTTAAGGCCGGTTTTGAAAAAGACGATTCATCCCTGGATTTGGTGATTATTGGTGCTGGTCCTGCTGGTGTTTCAGCTTCTCTCATGGCAAAAAAACACGGATTAAATTACATAACCCTGGAGCAGGATACGCTGGGTGGTACCGTATTTACTTTTCCGCGTTCTAAGGTTGTTATGACAGCTCCGATGAATTTGCCTCTATTTGGAAAAGTCAAGCTGTTTGATACCAGTAAATCGGAGTTGTTGGGCTTATGGAATCAGGCGCTTTCAAAAAATAAAATTACCATAAAAGAGAAAACTAAGGTGGAAGAAATCCTTCCGGAGAATGGCATATTTAGAATAAAAACACAAAAAGGGGAAGAGTTTCTGACCAAAAAAGTTTTGCTCGCTATTGGCCGTAGAGGGAGTCCGAGAAAGTTAGGTGTTCCTGGTGAAACGCTGGAAAAAGTGGCCTACCGTTTATTAGAGCCGGAAAACATTAGTGGTAAGGATGTCATTGTTGTCGGTGGAGGTGATTCTGCCATAGAAGCAGCCCTTTCTCTTACAGCAGAAAATAAGGTTGTTTTATCCTATCGCAGTGAGAAATTCAATCGGATAAAACCTAAGAATCGGGATAAATTAAATCAGGCCATAGAGGCTGGTGTGATCGACATAAAATATAAAACAAACGTCGCCGAAATTAAACAGGAGGAAGTGGTTTTAGTTCATGGGGATAGCAATGAGCGGGAGACCATAAAAAATGATTTGATTTTCATATTTGCGGGTGGTGAACTGCCCACACAATTTCTTCAAAAATCAGGGGTAGAGATTACTAAACGATTTGGATACACGATGAAGAAACACAATTAATTAAGAGTTTGTCGGGATTCCTGGTAATCGGGATCAAATCGGTTCATTTTCCCCAACGCTGCCTTGCAAAAATCCTTTTTTTGCGCCTTGATTTGGAAAGATGATCTGGTTTTTACCGGAGGACCAAAATGCCCAACAAGCTCTAATGAAGAATATTGATGAAGCAGATTTTCTTTTTATTCGCAATTACATTTAGTTGCACTCAACTTTTTGGGCAGCTTTCGCCAGGTGACCTGACAACAGCACATGCTGATTTGGAAGGGATGAGTAATTGTACCCAATGTCATACTTTGGGAAAATCTGTGTCAAATGATAAATGCCTTGAATGTCATAAAGAAATTGATTCAAGAATTGATCGCAGATCCGGTTTTCATGCATCCAGAGAGGTAAAGGGCAAAGAATGTATTTCTTGCCATAGCGAGCACCACGGTCGGAATTTTGATATGGTACGTTTTGATGAGGATGCATTTAATCATGATTTGACAGGCTATGAATTAACGGGGGAGCACGATAAAATTGATTGCAGAAAATGCCACATTCCTGATTTTATTTCCGATCGCGAATTAAAGGCCAGAAGGGATACATATTTAGGTCTGGACCAGGAATGTTTGACCTGCCATGATGATTACCACCAAAATACCTTGCCAAAAGATTGTGCCAGTTGCCATAATACAGAAGCTTTTGCTCCTGCTGCCAATTTTGACCACGATGATGCGGAATTCCATCTGGCTGGAAAGCACCAGGATGTGGATTGTATAGAATGTCATAAAATGGAAGTGAGAGGGGGAGAGGATTTTCAAAAATTTACGGGTATAGCTTTTAATACCTGTAAAGATTGCCATTCGGATGTGCATGAAAGTAACCTCGGGAATTATTGCAGCGAGTGCCATACAGAACAAGGATTTACGCTTTTTAAAGGTATGGGCCGCTTTAAACATGACCAACGAACTGTCTTTCCACTAAAGGGCAAACACAAGGATGTAAACTGCGCTAAGTGCCATAACATGGATCTGGATGTCCTGGAAATATTCCAGGACCGTTTGGGCGTGCCAACGAGTAATTGTGTTGTGTGCCATGAAGATCCTCATGAGGATAAATTCGGACAGTTATGCAAAGAGTGCCACAATGAGAGTTCCTGGCGGATTCGAGGGGCCATGGATAATTTTAACCATGACAGGACTGGCTTTAAGTTGGTCGGCAAGCATCAGGCTGTCGATTGTAAGGAATGTCATAAAGGGCGATTACTGGACCCTCTGCCACATAATGCCTGTGCGGATTGCCACAGCGATTATCATGAAGGCGTATTTGTAACTAATGGGGTTAGTCCCGACTGCGCTTCCTGCCACATCGAAGATGGATTTGACGTCTCTATTTATACTATTGAACAACATAATGAGGCAGCTTTCCCCCTTGAGGGTGCCCACTTGGCCACGCCCTGTTTTTTCTGTCACCAGCAGGATGATAAGTGGAGCTTTAGAGACATCGGTGAACGCTGTATTGATTGCCATATAGATGAACACGAAGGGTTTTTAGATGAAAAATTTTATCCCAATAAATCTTGTGATAACTGCCATATTAGTGCCTCCTGGCAGGAAAATCACTTCGATCATAGTCTCACTGATTTCGAACTTTTAGGCGCACACGCAAAAGAAAATTGTACTTCGTGTCACATTTCTGTCAATTCTTCCGTACTAGGTCAGGAAGGGGATTATTTCTCCAATTTATCCGGGGAGTGCATCAGTTGCCACGAAAATGTACACGATGACCAATTTGAAGAAAATGGTCAAACAGATTGCCTGAAATGCCATGTATTTGATGCCTGGTCGCCCTCCGTTTTTGACCACGATACTGCCGCTTTCCCATTAGAAGGAAAGCATGCAGAAGTTGCCTGTAACGCCTGTCATAAACCCATACAAATTAACGATGAAATAATTGTTCAATACAAATTTGAAAGCTTCGAATGCGTAGTCTGCCATCAATAATTCTTGTGTTCTTAGTCCTGCCATTGTTTGGTCAATCCCCACATGGAGAAGAACTGAAAATGGATTGCGCAGCCTGTCATAAAACAGACAGCTGGGAAATATCTTTTGATCATTGGCAATTAGCTGAAAATGGCGAAGCCCGGGTTTCAAAAACCACGGGCATGATACTTTCCTTCGACACGCTTAACTTTCATCACAACAAAACCGACTTCCCTCTGGAAGGCCAACACAAGGCTTTAGACTGTCGGAAATGCCATGAAACCCTGGTCTTTTCAGAAGCGAATTCCGATTGTGTTTCCTGCCATACCGATATGCATCAGCAAACACTGGGCCGGGATTGTGCCCGATGTCATAATAGTGAAAACTGGCTGGTAGCTGATATTACCGAGTTGCATGAAAATTCCGGATTCCCATTGGTGGGTGTGCATATAGAAATGAATTGTATCGCCTGTCATGCTGCAGAGGCTGAATTGCGATTTGACTGGGTCGGCAATGAATGTATAAATTGCCATATGGCAGATTTCATGTCCACCGCAAATCCGAATCATACCGAAGCCGGATTTTCAACTGATTGCATGGAATGCCACAAGATTGATATCGTTGATTGGACAACAGAGGAAATAAACCACGACTTTTTCCCGCTCACACTTGGACATGAGATCAATGATTGTGCCGCTTGTCATGTTGGAGGTGATTATTCAGGTACCTCACCCGATTGTATAAGTTGTCACCAGAACGATTTTGTGAACACTCAAAATCCGAATCACCAGCAATTGGATTTTTCGACAGATTGCGCCACCTGCCATACTACTGATCCCGGGTGGGAGCCTGCAGTATATCTGGAGCATGATGTATCATTTTTCCCAATTTATAGTGGCGCCCATGATGGCGAATGGGATCAGTGTTTAGATTGCCACACTAATCCGTCTAATTATGCAGTCTTCACCTGTACCTCTTGTCACGTCAACCCGGAAACGGATAATGTCCATGATGGGGTAGGCGGTTATGTTTACGAAAGTATTGCCTGTTTGTCCTGCCATCCAAACGGGGATTCAAACGGTGCCTTTAACCACGACCTGACCAATTTCCCGCTGACAGGTGAACACCTGAATGTCGATTGTCTGGATTGCCATACAAATGGATATGCCGGCACACCAACAGAGTGTGTGGCCTGCCACAATACAGATTTTGGAGAAACCGTAAATCCGAATCACAATGCGATTGGTATTCCTACGGATTGCGCGATGTGTCATACTACTGATCCGGACTGGATGCCGGCAGATTTTCCAATTCACGATGATTATTACGTTTTAAATGGCGCACACGCGATGATCGCCAATGATTGTGTTTCTTGCCATAACGGAAACTATAACAATACGCCCAGTACTTGCGTAGGTTGTCATTTGCAGGATTTTACCCAGACCACTAACCCGGATCATCAGGCTGCACAATTTCCAACTGATTGTGAAAGCTGCCATTCGGAAAATACCTGGATTCCATCCAATTTTAACCATGATATTTATTACCCCTTAACCGGAGAGCATTTAGTAATAGCCGATGATTGTAATGCCTGCCATAACGGGAATTACACGAATACCCCAAATACTTGTGTTGGGTGCCATACCAGTGATTTTAACCAGTCAGTAAACCCAAATCACGGCGCAATTGGTATTCCGATGGAATGCGATATGTGCCATACAACAGAAGCGGACTGGATGCCGGCAGGCTTCCCGATACACGATGATTATTACGTCTTAAATGGTGCGCATGTCATGTTTGCAAATGATTGTGCATCCTGTCATAATGGGGATTATAACAATACGCCTAATACTTGTTTTGGATGCCATTCACAAGATTATAACCAAACCTCTAATCCGGATCATCAGGCCGCACAATTTCCAACAGATTGCGAAAGTTGCCATACGGAAGTAGAATGGGTGCCCGCGCTCTTTGACCACGATGGTCAGTTTTTTCCAATCTATAGTGGTACACACGATGGCGAATGGGATCAATGTTTAGACTGCCATACGAACCCCTCAAATTATGCCATCTTCACTTGTACCTCTTGTCATGTTAACCCGGAAACAAACAATATACACAACGGTATAGGCGGTTATGTTTACAATAGCCAGGCTTGTCTGGCCTGCCACCCAACGGGTAGTGCGGATGATAGCTTTGATCACAATCTGACTAATTTCCCACTTACAGGAGCACACCTTGATGTGGATTGTCTGGATTGTCATTCTGGTGGATATGCCGGTACGCCCACGCAATGTGAGGCCTGCCATACCACTGATTTTAACCAAACAACGAATCCAAATCACAATACACTGGGTATGCCGACTGATTGTGCCATGTGTCATACTACAGAACCAGGGTGGGCTCCGGCAGAATTTCCGATACATGATGATTATTATGTTTTAAATGGGGCGCATGCAACAGTTGCCAATGACTGTGCGACCTGCCATAATGGAGATTATAATAATACACCAAACACCTGTAATGGGTGTCACATGGATGATTACAACCAGACGACCAATCCGGATCACCAGCAAGTTCAGTTTCCGGTAAACTGTCAAAGCTGTCATACGGAAGATGCCTGGATGCCGGCAAACTTTGACCATGATATATTTTATCCTTTGACTGGAGAACACGCGGTGATAGCCGATGACTGTGCTGCCTGTCACAATGGGAATTACAGTAATACCCCAAACACTTGCGTGGGATGTCATGATGCAGATTATGGACAAAGCACAAACCCGGATCATGAAGCATTAGGTATTCCCACCGATTGCGACATGTGTCATACGACCAATCCGGACTGGATGCCTGCCGGCTTCCCGATTCATGATAATTATTATGCATTAAATGGTGCACATGCTTCAATAGCAAATGATTGTGCGGCATGCCATAATGGAGATTATAATAACACGCCTAATACCTGTTATGGTTGTCATAATCAGGACTATAACCAGACTAATAATCCAGACCATCAGGCCGCCCAGTTTCCGACAGATTGCGAAAGTTGTCATTCGGAAAATGCCTGGGTACCAGCCACCTTTGACCACGACGATCAGTACTTCCCGATCTATAGTGGGAAACATAAGAATGAATGGGATGAATGTATTGAATGCCATCTTACTCCGGGAGATTTTTCCATGTTTAGCTGTATCGATTGCCATGAGCACGATAATCAGTCACAGGTGAACAATGATCACAACGGAGTCTCGGGATACCAGTATTCAAGCCCGGCCTGCCTGAATTGTCACCCTAATGGAAATTGAGTTTAGTAAATTTTAAAAGCTTCGGCTGTTATGCGAATTATTGCAGGCGTACTAATTATCGGCTTTTTAGCCCTTACTTTTGATGTTCAGGGACAAGAAGAATTGCAAAAAGGAGTTGTTACCTTTTTGACATCGACTAATGTTTACATAAAATTTGAATCGACTCTGGATATTAATCTGGGAGACACCTTGTTTATTCAAAAAGGGGGCACTTTAACGCCAGCGTTAATCGTTTCCAATAAATCTTCTGTTTCCTGTGTCTGTATTTCGCTTTTATCCGAATCTTTTAACAAAGCAGATGAGGTATTCGCGAAAAGCAGGAAAAAAGAAAAAGTAGAAGAAGCAGACTTAAAGGAGCCCCCGGATCCTTTTGAAAGTCCGGAAGGAGAGTCTGGAGAGGAAGCTGCTGCCTTGCTATTTCCGGAAGATGGAAAATTAGAACCCGAATTTGCTCAGGATATTAGTGGTCGATTTTCTATTTCCTCTTACAATAATTATTTTCCCACTTCTCAACGACAAAGACTGCGTTATACCCTTTCGTTAAAAGGAAATCATATTTCCAATTCCAGGTTTTCTGCCGAAACCTATGCCAATTATAATCAGCCAATAAATCAGGATCCGGAACAGATAATCAGACCGAATACATTGCGAGTATATTCACTGGCTGTAAAGTATGATATAGATTCTTCTTCCTTTTTATGTTTGGGCAGGAAAATAAATCCAAAAATTTCAAATATGGGGGCTATTGATGGCCTTCAATACGGAAAATCATTCGGCGCTTTTCATGTCGGTGCTCTGGTCGGTAGCCGACCAGATTATTCAAATTACGGTGTAAATTTTAATTTGCTTCAGGGTGGCGCCTTTGTTAGTTATGGTTCGACAGATACAAATACTAAGTATCACCAAAGCACATTGGGCGTGGTTCAGCAAATGAACCATTTTAAAACAGATAGGCGTTTTCTCTATTTTCAGCATTCCAATATGCTGGTAAAAAACTTAAATGTATTTACGTCCTTTGAACTGGACCTGTTTGAAAATGTAAATGAAAATGCCAGCAGCACATTGAGGCTGACTAATTTTTTTATTTCTACTCGATACCGCTTTTCGCGAAAGTTGAGTTTGTCGCTTTCTTATGATTCCCGGCAAGGAGTTATTTACTATGAAACATTCAAAAGTTATATTGATAACTTAATTGATAAGGAAACCAGGCAAGGAATTCGACTGAATGTGAACTATCGTCCATTTAAATATGTAAGTTGGGGGGTGAATTCCAGTTGGCGGTTTCAGAAAAGTGATCTGAATGTATCCCGGAATATTAATTCCTATGTTACAATTTCACGTGTGCCACTTTTGAAGATGTCTGTAACTTTGAATGGAAATTATCTCCAAACTAATTATCTTGACAGTTGGTTTGTAGGGGTTAAATTTTCGAAAGATATAATTCCGAAGATTTTAAGTGGTGGCGGATACTATCGGTTGGTGAATTATCAATACAAGAATTACGAGTATGCGATCATGCAAAATATTGTTGGCGCAAACCTATCGTTGAGATTGTTTAGAAATTTTTCACTCCACCTGTATTACGAAGGGACAATCGTAAAGGACAATGAGTTGCGCTATCGCATTAATGCCAAAGTTATTCAGCGTTTTTAAGCGTAACTTTTATTAAATTGAAAATTGATTAATAAACATGAAAATTCAAATCCTAAGCCCTGGCAGTATTTTTATACTGATTTTTTTATTAGGATCGTGTAATAGGCCAGAGGTTGTTGAGAGTGAATCTATTTCAGGTAGTGGAGGCCAGTCAGCTGCCAGCGAGTTAATTGCAAGTCAAAATGGCAGTGGCGCAAATGTGGAACATGAAGTGGTTGTTGAAGAAACCCTTGATGCAGAAAAATACACTTACATGTATGTGGATGAAAAGGGCGAGAAATTTTGGATTGCCATTTCTAAAAGTCCGATCAAAGTTGGAAAAACGTATTATTATCGAGGCGGGTTGTTGAAAAGAAATTTTCAAAGCAAGGAGCATAACCGGGTGTTTGAAACATTGTATCTCGTTTCGGATATTCGGGAAACGCCTTTCGGAATGGGTGGAGGATCAGCTGTAGATCAGGCACTTTCTATTTCAGGAGACGCTGTTGATGAAGGTCCAATAAATGTGGAGTTGGCAGAGGGCGCTGTTCCAATTTCAGAGGTCGTTTCCAATGCTGCAAAATATGAAGGGAAATTGGTTAAGGTGACCGGCAAATGCATCAAGATCAATCCGATGATAATGGGTCGAAACTGGGTGCATTTAAAAGATGGTTCGGGTGAAGATGTGGAATTGACTATTACAACCATGGAAAATATTCCTTTAGGTGCAGTGGTTTCCTTTGAAGGAATTATTGGTGTGAACAGAGATTTTGGTGCCGGCTATCGATATGATGTAATTATGGAGGATGCCGCATTGCGGTAGAAGAAAGACTCAACAAAAATAAAATCCCGCATTTTGGAGTGATCCGAAATGCGGGATTTTATTTGTGGGTGCTACGCCGGATTTTGTGGGCGGTAGTGTAGGGTGGCTCCCTTTATTGGACTGTGGCGAACCGACCTGACAGGTTGCCGACCTGTCAGGTCGGCAACCTGTCGATTATTTGTAATGTACTGA
>JAGQWR010000181.1 GCA_020437105.1 Saprospiraceae bacterium | reverse complement strand
CAGACCAGCAGGTCTATTTATTTTCTGGACAGAAATTTAGTCTGGGGTCAATAACTTCACGGTTTAAACGGTTTAATCGGGAGCGAAGAGACCCCCCATTCAAAATTAAAAATTAAGACTTCAAAATTCCTTAGTGTCTATATTTGCAAAAAACAAACTACATGCTTCTTTCAAAATCCCTATTCAGTACCCTGTTTTTAAGTCTTTGCACCATCGGGGTGTTATCCGCTCAAGGCCTTATCGACCAGGGAGAATCCTTTTTCAAGGAAGGAAAATTGACGGAGGCTATGGAAGTGCTGGACAAACAGCTCGAAACTTCCTGGATTGAAGCAGAACTGAAAGCCAAAGGTTATTACTACCGGGGCATGTGCCAACTAAGTCTCTCCGATGAAATTAACACGGAGGAGGCCTCCAAAGAAGATCAGGAAACCAGAGAAAAATACCTCATTGCCAGCTGTTATGATTTTGTGCGCGCCGGTAGCTCAGGTACATCCTGGGGCGCTTTGGCGAATAAACAATTGCCGGTACTCTACGATACACTCGCTGCTATCGGGTACAATTATTTTGATGCTGCTTACGCGGATGGAAATTCACCAGGCGAAAAAGCACGTTGGGCAGCAAAAGCAAAACCCTTTTTTGATTGCCTGATCGCGATCAAACCATCCGACTATATCGGGTACGGTATGCGAGCACGTGCAGCACTGGAAATCATGGATGCCATCAATGCCTGTAATGATTTTGAAAAAGCCGGACAATTTTACACCGGTAGTTTACCCGAAATTCCGACACCCAACATTGGCGATGATTATTATATGGCAGCCAGTCTTCAATATATCCACCTTCAGGAAGTCGAAAAAGCATTACAAACCATTCAGTCCGGACAGGAATTAATGATTTCTGAACAAGCCCGTTTGGCCGGACTCCAATCGGAAATGGATCCCGAAGAATGGACCGAACTCAATCAGGCATTCCAAAACAAATGGACAGACCTGGAAGACCTGAAACAAGATCTTCAATTTGCCCAAAGCAATGTTTCAGACACCCAATTAAAAGCTTTTGAACAAGCTTTAGCAGCCGACCCGGAAAATGCAACCATCTGGGCAGCCTATGGCCAAATGCTCGAATCTTCTGATCCGGCGAAAGCCATAGAAGCCTATAAAACATCGCTCGGAATCAGCAAAAGAGTCTATGATGTCAACTTCAGACTGGCCAAACTTTTGATCCGCTTGGGCGACGAGAAGGTCCGGCAAGCCGGAGCTGCAACAGATGAAAAACAGGCTAACACCCTGCAAAAAGAGGCCGACAACTATTATGAAGAAGCCCTCGAGTGGATGGATAAGGCCCACCTCCTCAAACAAAAGGATAAAGCAGCACTCGACGCCCTGATCATGCTGAGCAACACCCTGGAAAAAGAAAAATTGAGTCAAAAATATCAGGCGCTAAGAGATACACTATAAGTGCAAAAATCAACGCATTAAGCGTACCTTTCCAATATGGATCAACGTATCTATCGACCGGCATTCAGACGTCGGAAAGCCTATGCCACAGCTTTTCGCGTGATGGGCAGCTATCTCTGGCTTCGGTTTGTTTCCCGCTTTCGCGGAAAGCGCTGGCATCAAAAACAAATCGGCGAGCTCAATCACCGAAATGCAGACCGGATAAAAAAAACCATCCTCCAGCTGCAAGGACTTTTCATCAAATTCGGACAGTTGATTTCCATCTTATCCAATATTCTTCCTGCTGAGTTTCGGGAGCCGCTGGAAAGCCTGCAAGACAAAGTTCCGCCAAGAGATTATTCGGAGGTCAGACAAACGATCCAGGCACAGTTGGGCAAAACACCTGAGGAATTATTTGATCACTTCGAAGAGACACCTATTGCCGCTGCATCTATCGGCCAGGTACATAAAGCCCGCCTTGGCACGGAGGAGGTGATTGTAAAAATTCAGCATGCCAATATTGAACAAACAGCCCAGGCCGACCTCCTGATTATCCGAATCCTGCTCCGTTTGGTAGCCCGTTTTTATCAAATCCGCGGATTTGAGCATTTGTATGAACAGGTGCGGCAAATGATCGAAGAAGAACTGGACTACAAACGGGAAGCTACGGCTATGAAGATCATTTCCGAATCGTTTGAAGTGGCACCTGATTTTCAATTAGTTATCCCCGAAGTTTTTCCGGCTTTTACTACACCCAAAATTCTGGTTGCCCGATTTCATGCGGGGGTATCTATTGGAAATGTGAGTCAGCTGGATGCCTGGAATATTGACCGGGAAGATCTCATGGACCGACTCATTCGAGCCTATTGCAAAATGATACTGCTCGATGGGTATTACCATGCAGACCCACATCCCGGAAATATTCTGGTAAATGAACAGGGGCAGCTCGTACTGCTGGATTTTGGCGCTACCGCCTGGCTGAGCAACAAAATGAAAGGTGCTATTCCCAAACTGATCCAGGCCATCATTCAGGATGATGATGCGCAAATGTTACAGGCATTACAGGAAATGGGCTGCATATCCAAAACAAAGGAATCCTACCGTACGGCTGAAAAATTTCTCGGCACACTTAAAGAGTTTATCAATAACGAACTCGAAATTGACAACCTGAATGTAAAGGTGCATGCCGGTGCCGGAAGCATCCTCCGGATGGTCAATCAATTGGACCTTCGGGAAATGACCCAGGCATTTGAAATCCCCAAAGACTGGGTACTACTGAATCGAACCATCACGCTGCTGGGCGGCTTGTCAAATCAGGTGGCTCCGGGGCTAAACCCGGTTCAGGTGGTTCGACCCTTCATCAAAAAACACCTCATTTTCACGAAAGATGGTATAAGTAAGATTGTTTGGGATACCCTCAAGACGCAGGCAACTGCAGCCATTGCACTTCCGGGTGATACACACCGCTTCTTAAAAATGGCCAATAAAGGCGACCTGGAAATTATGATCCGGGGTGTAAGTCCCGGGTTTAAACTGGTTTATTTATTAGGACAGCAATTCCTGTTTGCCGGACTAACCATCTACGGTTTCAGCCTGCGCGGTCATCTTGGCCCGAGCCTGAATCTGGCTATCCTTATTGGCACCGGATTATCAGCCATTTTGTTTTTACGCGCCCTGTGGCGTGGACGGAAGCTATTTCGCCATTCGGATTAATCATTATCCAAATACAGTTTTCGGCTGACAACCGAGGTATTTGTCCAGAGCCCAAACTCATACAGCCCTGCCGGGTGCGATTCCAAATTGATCAATAAGGTATGAACACCAGCCTGAAAATCAGTCGGTTTGCCCTGTTCGACTAAGCGCCCAAGTGGGTCATATAAACGCCATTCGACCGGCATAGCGGATTGCAATTCAAAATTTACCCGGATATCGCCCGTACTCGGGTTAGGGAAAATCGCCAGTGCAGACAATTCCGGCATAATTTTATCTTGAACAGCACTGGTAAGTCCCTGTAGCCCGGTGACCATGCGAAGTACGGAGGGGTTAAGCGGGAGCCCGACATTGGAAACGGGAATGGAACTGTTTACCCAGAGGGTATCTCCGGTAGATGATAAAGCCATTCCATTGGGACGGGAAAAGGTTGCTTGAAAAGCGGGTCCATCTGCGTTTCCGCGAATGCCATTTCCGGCAACGAGGGTGATCTCCTGATCCATATTCACTTTGTATAAATTACTACTTCCATGACTGGCCACATAAAGTGAGGAATCGGCTGGAGAGTAGGTCAGATGTCCGTTATTCCCTCCCGGAATTTCAGCAAACACGCTGACACTGCCCGCAGGGGTGATTTTTAAAACCCGACCGTCATTAAAATTGGAAACGTATAAGTTTTGATCCGGATCAATGGTGATTCCGTTAGGACATTTAAAAAGCGTACCTCCGGCAAAAGGCGTCGATACACCGGCTGGCGTAATCTTTCGGATCATATTATCTCCCGTGCCGCAACAATTGCATACATACAGATTATCGGCAGGGTCTGCCACAATCCCAACCGGACAGGCAATTCCATCTGTAACAAAGGTGCTAACTACCCCTTGCGGACTAACCTGGCTAATATAGCCTCCATTGATATTTGATTGAAAAAAATCGCCTGTACTCACGAAGGTGTTACCCGAAGCGCCTTGTAAACCGGTGGCAAAAAGCTCCAGGGTTCCGTCAGGTTTCCAACGCCAAATCTGGGTGCCGTTCGAATTAGACAAAGCGTCGCCGTAATTGCCAACATAGACATTCCCGTCCGGCCCATATTTAACGCCGCCGCTTCCCGGGAACTCGTCTGTAACGGTTGTCACCTCCACCTGAGCTGTACTAAATTGAATAAAAAACAGGCTAAATAACAGAAAAACAGTACCCTTTTTCATAATCTGTGGTTTCCGATTAGTTTATAATTAAAAGATCGGCTTTCGCCGAAAGGCGGCCACACCATCAAAACCGATTAATCAGGTTCCCGACAGGGAAACACACCAATAGGTAAGCATGCCTACAAAATGCCATATTGGCGGCCTTCCAAATTCCTTATCTTTGGGCGTCCAAAAAAAGCACAATCCGTTTTAACGACTCTGACACATTTCAAATCAGTAGAAAAATATCCTTTATGAGAATGAATAGTACCATAATCGCCAGCTTCATTCTGGCAATTGGTTTTTCAACTAATTCCCTCGCTCAAGGGCCTATCCTTGATTCACCCGTGTTGGCTACACAGGCCAATAAACTGGGCACCACATTGCCTTTGAGCGAATTGATGCAAATGCCGCTTGCCGATGAGGCCAAGCAGCAACTCGCCAAAAAATATAAACCAGGGAGTACTGTCCCAAACTTTTTTGGCCGTGAACAAGCCGCCACCGGATTTAACCCCGATGCGCAGCCAAAAGGACCAGATCCAACCCGCCAAACCAGCACAAACAAATCCGGTCCGTTTGTAGTTGAGCCCATCGTAAATGTGAATGGAATGGATGCCATTGACTTTGGTGGTGCACCGCCAGATCCAACCGGAGCAGTAGGTAAGGACCACTATATTCAGATGATCAATGCCTCCCTGTTTCAGATTTTTGATAAATCCGGAAACGAGCTCACCAACCCGATAAGTGCCAATACGATCTGGGCAAGCGTAGGTGTCTCCGGTTCCGGAGATCCGATTATCTTATATGATCAGGAAGTTGACCGGTGGTTGATGACCGAGTTTACCAATGCAGACCAAATGCTCATGGCCCTTTCAGAAAGTTCCGATCCGACGGGAGCCTGGACTGCTTACGAATTTACCGCTCCAAACTTTCCGGATTTCCCCAAATATGCGATCTGGCCGAATGCCTATATCGTAACAACCAATGAGTTTGGCAACCAGTTGCCTATGTACGTAATTGATCGTCAGGCTATGTTGGCGGGAGAAGAAGCAGTTGCCATCCAGCGCTTAGGGGTACCCCGTATTTTTGGTGGTCCGGGCTTTCAGGTTACTTCTCCAATTGACTGGGATGGTGATTTGGCTCCTCCGGCTGATGCTTTGCCTATGATTATCAGGATGAATGATGATGCCTGGAATCAAACCAGCACCGACCGTCTGGAAATTTACACCATGGACATCGATTTTGACAATCCAAATAATACAGACGTTTTTGGACCGCAATTGATCAACACCGCTCCTTTTGATGCAAATCCCTGTGCGCTTTCCGGAGCTAATTTTGCCTGTATTCCACAGCCAAACGGACAAGGAATTGATGGCTCTCCGGCGATCATTATGCAACGGGTGCAGTACCGCAATTTTGGCACCTACGAAACCATCGTGCTAAACTTCATTACGGATGTTGCCGGCGGATCCAACCTGGCAGGTATTCGCTGGTATGAATTGCGCAGAGATGTTGGCACCACAAACTGGGGTATTTACCAGGAAGGCACCTTTGCACCCGATGATGACCACAATCGTTTTATGGGAAGTATCGCTATGGATGGTGCAGGTAATATTGGATTGGCATATTCCGTATCTTCTTCTACCAAACAACCTTCTCTTAGGTTTACCGGTCGAAGAGCAAGTGACCCACTGGGTGAAATGACCATCGAAGAATTTGAATTTGGTATCGGAAACGGCAACTCCAATATTGGCCGCTGGGGAGACTATGCACAAATGTCGGTCGATCCGGAAGATGATCGCACCTTCTGGTTTACAGGTGAATTTATGAAGTTTGCGACCTCCTTTGGTACACGCGTTGTGGCTTTTCAGGTAGGTCGCGACACCTTAGACCTGGGCCCGGTGGCACTGGATTCACCTGTTGACGCCCCGCTACTTACTGCTACCGAAGATGTGACCATTCAGGTTCAAAACCTGGGACTGGATGCCTTTTCTGATTTCACTATTGGGTATAGCATCAATAATGGTCCGGCGGTAACGGAGGTAATTTCTGCTCCATTAAACTCCGATGACATCTATATGCACACCTTCAGTCAAACAGCTGATTTGAGTGCGATCGGAGATTACAATTTCAAAGTTTTCACGACCCTTTCGGGGGATGAAAACATCCTGAATGATACCCTCCGCTATACCGTGCGACACCTGCCCCGCTATGATGCCGGAGTCACAAATATTGTCGGATTAGAAAACCAGGTTTGCGCTACAGATAAAGACATTGACATTGAAATCACCAATTTCGGCACAGAGACCCTGTCTATCGTTGACATCAACTGGCAGGTCAATGGCGGAAATAACGACAATATGACCTGGCTCGGTGCCTTGGGTATTGGCGAATCGGCAATTGTTACCATTAGTATCACAGGTATCCAGGATGGCATAAACATGTTTGAGGTATCTACCGAAAACCCAAACGGGGAAGTAGATGAGGTACCATCCAATGATGCATTGAATAGAAACTTTGATGCAGAGACCAACGGCGTAACTATCATTTTTACACTGGAAACAGACTCTGCACCGCATGAAACGACCTGGGAACTGGAAGACAGCAACGGAAATGTGATTTATGAAGGTGGCCCTTACGCCCAACTCAACGGCGTGATTGTAGAGGAATGGTGTCTCGATCCAAATGAATGTTATGATTTTTTCATTTATGACAGTGAAGGAGATGGCCTTTCCACCGGAGATGGCACCTACTCTATCATGACACTCGACGGGATTGTACTAGCCTCACTGATCCAGGAAAACTTTGGTTCCAGTGAAAACACTGATTTCTGTGGTACACCTGCCTGTATGTTTGATGTGGATCTGGATATTAGCCAGGTTACCGGAGCCGGTGCAAACGACGGGGCGATACTTATTAGCCCTTCCAGTGGCGTAGCTCCCTTCCAATATAGTATTAACGGTGGGAATACGTTCCAGCAGAATGGCATGTTTACTGATCTTGGACCAGGCTTATATCAGGTATTGGTTTTAGACGATAATGATTGCGAGTTTGAGGAGTATGTTGAGCTTGTTGTATGTACCATGATCGCTCTTCCTGCCATTTCTGACCCTTCCAGTATGGGAGCGGCAGACGGCCAGATCACGGTTACAGTTGTAAATGCCACAAACCCTATACAATTGAGCCTAAATGGTGGCGATTTTCAGGGTGTTCCGGCTTTCTACAATCTGGTAGAAGGATTTTATGATATCCTGATCGTTGATGCAAATGGGTGCGAGATACTCCTGGAAAATTTGGCGGTTGGTGATCCGGTATTAGCAACTTCGGCGCAGGCAGACACTTATTCCATTGAGGTATTCCCGAATCCAAATCAGGGAATTTTCCGTATCAATTTGATCGGATTGGAAGGTGTTCAGAAAATTCCGGTACAAATTTATGACGCAGCTGGTCGATTATTACACTACGATCAGATTGTACGTTACGGCAATATGCTGACTGGTCAAATTTCGCTGATGCCTTATGCTCCCGGCACGTATTTTGTGCGGATTATGGACAAGCAGGTTGATCAATTGGTCAAGGTCGTTAAACAATAGAGAACTTGTTTAAGGTATAACATGAGTCATCCCGAATTTCAGATTGCTCTGAAA
>JAGQWR010000180.1:13062-19102 GCA_020437105.1 Saprospiraceae bacterium | reverse complement strand
ATTCGAGGAATTTGTCCATCGCTTTTTGAAGCTCCTGCTGGTTTTTTACAAGGATGAACTGATCATGAAAATAGTCCAGGAAATTGGCTTCCATCGTATCCGTGTTCTTTATAATTCCGGTTTGCTCTTCCAGGGAATACAGATAAAACGGAATGCTTCCTAAATCCTGGTCAAAATCACTTAAATTATCTGAAGCTGGTTTGCCCCAGCCCATAAGGGTGCCGGTCAGCCACCAGTCTCCCTGCCATTCCACAAGGGTAAGAAAAAAACTTTCTCCCTCTTTAGTCTTTCTTGTGTTCATGGTAAACGACTCCTTATGAACGCTTACCAGTTTTTTGGTCTGCAGCTGAGAGAATTGATAATACTGTGCATCATGTCCTTCATAAAGAAACAAACTCATCACCCGTTTCCGTAAATCAAGAATATTTTGTTTCATTTTCTCCGAACAGGTCGCTACTGCAGAAAACCATTCCAAGGTGGAAAAGGCTGATAATTTTGACCGTTTGGAATAAAGGTAGTCCTCTTGAAAGGCATACACCATTTTTCCAATCATATCGGGGTCAGCGCCCATTTCAGGGTTTTTCTCAAAATACTCGGCAGCATCTTCTGCAAATCGTAAACTGAATTCAAATCCGGGCAAATAGGAATGCAAGGCAAACCATTTCAGGCGATTTTTCAATTCAAAAAAATCAATGTCATCCGGAATATTGAAATACGAATCGTAAAATTCCGATACAAAAACTTCTTCGATTTTAGGCTCCAATAACCTGAATAGGTCTTTGGAAATGTCCAGAATATCTGGTGCATCAGGGCCAAAAAAACGACCGGAATTCACACACATGAAATACCAAATCAGAAAAGCCATATCCTGATGATTGATATCATCCGGATCATATTCCTCTAAATCATAGAATGGCAGGTATTTCCCAAACAAACGTTTGTTATAATCAATGTAGGCTTTCCAAATGCCAATCTCACTAATATAATCTTCAAAGTAGGAGGTGAGCAGGAGCGCCAGGTTTTTATAATCCTCCTTCCTGTAATCAAAGGAATGAAACCAGCCCCCTGGATGGTTTTGCAGCAAATTTTTAACCTCATTCGCAATGGCTACAAAGTCCTTGTCGTAACGCGTATGCGAAGAATAAGGCTTCCATTTGAGCCAGTCTTTGACATAAATCTGTTCGTTCAAATTTTTCCTAAAGGACATAAGTTAAAGTTATTATACACCCATGAAGTTGCAATAAAAAACTTGACAAGTACAAAAGTAATAATCTGAACATTCCTATGCCCGCAAAAATCAATTACTCAACTGAAGTAACATGCGATCCACTTTTGCCAAAATATTCCTTTATTTTTTAAGGCAAGTAAAATGAGAGCTCCCCCAAATAATGAGCCCCCCAACTTTGGAAACGCTAACAAAATTACCGACCTTCACACAAGACTGAACCAAAAAAGGGACTCTTGTCCTACTGATAAAATAGCTGATAATTCGTTTTACTATGAATGCTGAAATACACACTTCCAAAGGCCTGATGAAGGTCGAATTCTTTGAAGCAGATGCGCCCAAGACTGTTGATAATTTTGTCACCCTCTCCAAAAAAGGATTTTATGATGGCCTGACTTTCCATCGGGTGATTCCTGATTTCGTGATCCAGGGAGGCTGTCCGGATGGTACAGGCAGAGGCGGACCAGGCTATAAAATCCCTTGCGAACTGGATGGGGAAAACCAATTTCACGACCGGGGCGTATTATCCATGGCACACGCCGGCCGCGATACGGGCGGTTCTCAGTTTTTTATCTGCCACAGCCGTAATAATACGGCTCATCTCGACCGCAAACACACTTGCTTCGGACGCGTCTATGATGGCCTGGATGTGATCGATGACATCCGGGAAGGAGATCTGATTGAACGGATCACTATTATTGATTGAAATTGACGCGCAATGATCATTCCAAGTCAAGACTTTGATCACTTGTTGTACCTGGCTGATGAAATCGAGTCGGGTGATTACTTCGAAAAGCATGCACAGGAATTCAGTGTGCTTTTAGAACGCCTAAAAGACAGGATCTACCAGCAATGTGATGATTCCGAGGTGCTGGATATGGCAGATCGCCTGCCTGTAATAGAATTTCAGCCCTACCGCCGCTCCTTTTTTGAGCAAATGTTACCCAAAGCTGGCCGCGACATGGTCGGGAAATACAAGACAAAAGAGAAAATTCGAGCTACCATCAGAGAATCGATTTCCGGCTTGGAATCGATCCGGCGCTTGTTGGAGGAGGATTAAATATCATGAAAAAACAAAAGAGTAAACGACTGGCTCTTTCCATGCTCCCCATCCTGGCTCTACTAATTTATGGTATTTGGCCTCTGCCAAATACTGACTTCACCATCTCCGTTGATTCCGAAAAAATGGCATATAAGGCAGCTTATATGCAACAAGAGGCTCTACTTCCGAGTACCCAAAAACTACCCAATATTGTTGTTATTTTAGCGGATGACCTGAGTCGGCAAGATGTTTCCCGCTATGGCGGGGAGCATGTGCAAACGCCCCATATTGATGCCATTGGAGCAAACGGAGTTACCTTTACAGAGGCTTATGCGGCCTCTCCAATATGCGCCCCTTCCCGCGCAGGATTAATTACCGGACGTTATCCGCAACGATTCGGTTTTGAGATTAATCTCCACGAACGGTATCCGAGAAACCGGTTGGAGTATTTTGTTTTTTCCTATTTATTGGATACCGGAAATTGGAAAGTTGCCGCACTCCAAAATTGGGAAGTGCCGAGTGTGGCTGAAATGCAGAAACAAGGTTTACCTCCCTCCGAATTTACCTTGGCTGAATATTTGAAACCCTTGGGGTATCAGACTGCGGCTATTGGTAAGTGGCACCTGGGGTTTAATGAATCAGCGATCCCCAACAATCGGGGATTTGATTATCATTATGGCTTCTACGAGGCCTTTAGCCTCTATGCTCCGGAAGATGCTTCCAATATCGTTAACCAACACCTGACTGATTTTTCCGATCCCCATATCTGGAAAAAGGGAAGGATGGGCACCTGTGCAATCGTCCGAAACGGAGAGCCCGTGCAGGAAGAAACCTACCTGACCAATCGCTTTGCAGCAGAAGCTAAGGAATGGATCACGGCCCATCAGGAAGATCCTTTCTTTATTTATATTCCCTTTTCAGCACCGCACACACCTTTTCAGGTAACCAAAGATTATTATGATCAATTCGATCAGGTGCGTTCGCCGGAAAAGCGAATCTATTATGCCATGATCAAGGCCTTGGATGATGCGGTTGGCTCCATCATGGAGCACCTCAAGGCACTAAACCTGGAGGAAAATACGCTGGTGTTTTTCATGAGCGATAATGGAGGGGCAGAATATACCCTGGCTGCAGATAACAGCCCTCTAAAGGGAGGTAAATTTTCCAATTTTGAAGGAGGCATTAATGTGCCCTTTATGATGCAATGGAAAGGCGTTTTACCCGAAGGTGTTGAATGTAATGACCCGGTCAGTTCCCTCGATATTTTTGCCACGGTTGCAGCATTGACTGGCGTGGGGGTACCAACAGATCGAACTTACGATGGAGTCGATCTCCTGCCGTATTTTTTGACAGATAGTTTAATGGGAAAAAGGCCGCACGAAACATTGTATTGGCGATCAAAGTATCATAAAGCTATCCGGGAAGGCGATTGGAAACTGATCCGGGATGACATGTCTCAGAAAACAGTGCTCTATAATTTGAAAGAAGATAAATACGAACAGGTGGACCAATCAGCAGCATTTCCAGAAGTAGTTGCTCAGCTTTCGCTGAATATAAAGGAATGGGAATCCACGCTAATGGATCCGGCCTGGCCACGGGTGATGGATTATGAGATATTGGAAGGCAGGGATACGTTTTATTTTCCTTTGTAGATCAGCAGATGGATCAGCTCGCTAAAGCAGATCATGCCAAACTATTCTGGTTTGGATTAAAATTCCCGGCATTTGAGGATGAGGCGCTCCGCAGGAAAAAAGGGGAAGACTGTAGCGTCAGCGGCAGCAACTGTTTGAGCCTGCCTGCCTGGTAATCGAAGCCAGATGATCAGGTATCAAAAATGGTCGTAAAAGCAATGGAGCACAAGGCGAGTTTTGCTGGTGCAGCGAAAGGCTTGTACTTTTTAGCCGAAGCCTCACCAGCCGGCGGTTCCTGCCTGCCAAGTCTGGCATACTTGCCAGGCAGGCAGGTTGCTCCACTTTTGCCGCCAAAAGTGGAAAAACGATAACTGCCGGAGGCCGACCTTTTCTTTATTTTCTAAATACGTCCACCTTGAGGAAGGAAGTAAATACAAATGAAAATCCCCATCCTTTCTTGAGATGCAAAACCTCTTCTCCGTAGGAGATTAACCTTTGTAGCCAAAAAACCGCGACAAATATCAAACCCCATCGGGGTGACACCAAAAATATTAAGGTGCCGCACCTACGGAGCTATGATGACATGCAAATAAAAATATGCTACAAAGATATTGCTCCGCTGGAGCAAATATTGACTTCTAGCCAGGATATGGTATTTAGAATCAAGTTGAAACGAGTTAAAAACAAATTAGAATTCTTTGTAGCTCAAATGCCCAAAAAACTTATTGGATAATTATTCCATTATGGATTAAAATTCCCGGCATTTGAGGATGAGGCTCTCCGCCGGAAAAAAGTACGAGCAAGTAGCGTCCGCGGCAGCATAAACTCTAACCTCTAATCTCTAATCTCTAAACTATAACCTATATAAAAACCCCTCATTAGCCATAATCCGAGATAATTTCCGTATCTTATAAGAATACCTTCCTAAGCCCTTGTCTGCCTGAAATTTTGTCACGAAAACACAATATGAAGCTATACGTTAAATATATGGTCAGCCTCCGCTGTAAAATGATGGTGAAGGAGGAATTACTAAAACTGGGACTACATTATGTGGTAGTTGACCTGGGGCGGGTAGAAATTTTAGAGGATATCACTAAAGATCAGCATGATCAATTGAAAAGTAACCTCTTAAAGTCAGGCCTGGAACTGCTGGACGATAACAAAGCCATTCTGATTGAAAAAATAAAAAATTTAATTACGGAAATGATTCATTATTCTGATGAAGTTCCGGATGTTAAATATTCAGATTATATAAGTGAAAAGTTAGGCTATAATTACACCTATCTGGCAAATATATTTTCGGAAGTGAAGGGTATCACCATCCAACAATTTATTATACTCCATAAAATTGAGAGAGTAAAGGAGTTAATCCTATACGATGAACTCAATCTTACCGAAATATCCTATAAACTTCATTATAGCAGTACAGCCCACTTATCAAATCAGTTCAAGAAAATTACCGGCCTGACTCCTTCCTTCTATAAAAAAATGAAACAAAAAAGAGATCAAAACTTAGAAAACATGTGATTTTTGCAAGTTTTTAGTACACATGTGTAAGCCATTTAGGTTTTATCTGACCCACCTTTACCTAAGTGCTATTGGTTTGGGTATGTACCTAAGCCTTATTTTTAAGATTAAATAAAGCAAAATGGATTATACCTATATTATTATTTCTGCTGTCATTTTTGTTGTCTTATTCTTGTTTTCCGGCATTCGGATTGTCAGACCAACACAGAAAGGCTTGATCGAACGGCTGGGAAAATATCAGAAATTGGCAAACCCCGGTTTCCATTGGATAATACCAGTAATTGATCGCCTGTTTTATGTGAATGTAACGGAGCAGATGGTCGACGCCGAACCCCAAGAGATCATTACAAATGATAACCTAAACGCCACAGTTGACGCACAGGTATATTTTAGAGTGAAATCTGATGAGGAGAGTGTGAAAGGATCTGCCTACGATGTCAATAACTATCAACAGCAAATCGTAAGCCTGGCCCGCACCACCTTGCGTAATATTATTGGTACGCTTACGCTGAAATCTGCGAATAGTGAAAGAGGTAAGATCAATTCAGAACTCCACGAAACCTTACATAAAGAAACCAAAAGCTGGGGAATTGAAATTATTCGTACCGAATTAAA
>JAGQWR010000180.1:0-13002 GCA_020437105.1 Saprospiraceae bacterium | reverse complement strand
GCTGAAAATGAAAAAATTGCAGCTATTGATTCGGCAACGGCAGCCGAGACAGTGGCCGATGGAGTCAAAAGAGCTAAAATAAAAGAAGCAGAAGGCGTTAAACGGGCAAAAATTCTGTTTGCGGAAGGCCAGGCCGAAGCTATTAAATTAGTCAACGAAGCAGCAGATAAATATTTTATCGGAAACGCCCAGATGCTGCGAAAATTGGAAGCTATGGAAAAAGCTATGGAAAATAATGCTAAAATTGTCATCCCGGCTGGCTCTGATCTGGTTAATGTTATTGGAGAATTGGCAGGTGTACTGCCATTGAAGGGCACGCAAAAAGAGCTGCCTAACAAAAGACCTGTAGCCTGATACAAGACTGAAAAGGGCTGAGACCCCTGCTGACTGAGCGCGGACAAAAATGAAAAATATCACAAAATCAATAAATTATTGCTGCCTTAAAAAACAATATTAAAAACTGTTCTACCAACATATCAGATGGCAAATCTTAACCTGGAAAAAGCGAAAACTTATAAACTTGTTGACCTCCTAGAATACCTTCCAGATGCAATCGTGATTCACCCAGTTCTCAGAAAAAATACAGGAGATATCTCTCTTATTTCTTATGATGCAGGGGTGAAAGTGGTTCGAAAAAAGTCCCCCTTCGATGCATTCATCGAGGTTTTAGAAGGGAAAGCGGAAATTATTATCGATACTGAATCCCATTTTCTGGAAACAGGCCAGGTTATTATTATTCCTGCCCATGCTGCCAATACGATCATTGCTACAGTTCAGTTCAAAATGCTAAGGACCATTATCAAAAACGGCTATGAAGATATTGGTTTATGAAATTTCCAGTGCCTAAAAAAAGCCACCGGGACAACCGGTGACTTTTTTTGTATTACTACTAATGGGCCGAAGTGTAAATCCCAAACAGGTTCTATATTCTAAAGTTCCGCAAAGAATCTATAAGTCCGAAAGCCTGGAGTAGCCAGATAACTACTGCAATTACGACGATCACATTGAGAATCCTTTTGATTTTGGCATCCATTGGAATAAAATTATTCACCAGCCACAGAATGACCCCGACAACCACCAGGAAAATTATAACATTTAAAAGAGGCATATTGATTGTTTTATATTTTTATGGATCAGACTCAAAAAAATAGAGAGCTTGTTTTAAAGCAAAATAATCAATAGCAATAAAATTATTATTATTGCTCCGGCAGAAATATATATACCACTACTACCTGCTCTTAGTTCTTGTCTTATTCCGCGTACTTCTTTGCGTAATGCTTTTTTGTTAGAACTGTTTAGCTCCGACTTGTCCATCGTGTTAATCTCGTCTAAACGGCTAAGTAAAGCCTCTGTTTGTACTGATTCTACTGGAACTGGATTAGGGGTAGTTCCTGATACAGCACTTAATTGTGTAGGAACTAAAGACAATAGTAATAACGCTGTCAGTATTGGCAGCAGTAACTTTTTCATTTTAGTAGATTTAGTTTTTAATAATTTTTGACCGAATAAAGACCTCTCTTCTCCTTCTGGTAAGCATTACATGTTTACTTCTTTTTTTTACTATCGCCCCCGGAATTTTTATCGGTTTTTGGGATGAAAGCTTCAAGAGTTTGCTGACCTTTTCCTTTTTGTCCTTCAGACTTATAATCAGACTTTGCTTTCTTGTTACCTGGTGTTTTTTCTGCCTTTGGTTTTTTGTTGTTTTTACTTCCTTTATCCTTGCTCATTTTTTTTAGTTTTACTATGTTAAAAAATGCTCATAATAAATAGTACACTAAATGTCTTTTGTCTCTCCTTAATAAGAACAGCTCTGTCAAAGATAGGGGCATCCGGTTTGATAAGTTTTACATAAGTTTGATAAGTTCTTACACAAATCCCATGTATCCTGGATAATTAGTACTAACAAAAAAGCCCGCTCCAAATTTCCGGAGCGGGCTTTTCTTGTTTTGTAGTTGCGTATCTAGGCTGGGTATATTCAAGTCCTTCCTATCGACCCATCAAAACGGATAACCTATAGCCAAATGCCAAACCAGGTTATCTGTCCGCCAAGCCTTATCCAGGAAATTCAACTGTTTGAAAGTCCATGCAAAACCTTGATTGTAAACAGGTTTGCGTAAGGGAAATGCCCCGTCAAGTCGAATAAGAAAAAAATCAAAATCAACTCTCAAGCCTAAGCCCGTGCCAACGGCTATTTCATCCAGGAAGGTATCAAAACGAAATTGTCCTCCCTGATTATCGCCTATCGTTTGATTCAACAACCAGATATTACCCGCGTCAAAGAAAACAGCTCCTTTGAAATAGGAAAACAAATCAAAGCGGTATTCTGTGTTGAGTTCGAGTTTAATATTACCCGTCTGGTCAAAAAAATTAAGTTCCTGGATGTCCGGATTTACGTAGCTTCCAGGCCCCAGCTCGCGGAGATGAAATGCCCTTAAACTGGTAGATCCCCCAATGAAAAATTGCTCACTATAAGGGGCGACATCAACATTTCCGTAAGGCACTACAACTCCTGCCGCCAGGCGATTAGCCCAGGTATGGGTTCTGCGCTGAAAATAATATCGACCGTCTAAATACAATTTTAAAAACTGACTAAAAGGACTGCCCAAAACCCCATAAGGCTTTTCATTCGGGCTGATTAGATTTGCTAATGCAAATGGAATGTTTCCCGCCATTTCAAAATTAGACGAGAAGAAAAAATAAGGCTTAATTTTCCCGATATCCTGGTTGGAATAGGTGAATTGATATTGACCACCTAAAATAAATATGTTTTCCAGGCTGCTCCGTAATAAAATAGATTGATCCAACTGTTGCTGAAAAACGGAATCAATGTTAAATGTTTGATTGTGGCTGATGGATATTGGTGTTAACAAATGTCGGATGTTCCTATTTGTCCTCCAATCGTATGCTATTTGGGCCGTTAGACGATTAAGGTTGAAAAATCCTGTACGAATTTGAAAGGCATCGGATAAATTAAATCGGGTTCGCGCAACGTAATCTTTATATAGCTTCGGTTTATAAAATGGTGTAAATAATCGGGGAATAGCCAGCGAAATCCCGGCGGATACCTCCAGCGTATTAATGAATCTGGATGGATTTCCAATTTGTGTTTCTCCACCTATAGAAAAATTATAACCTAAATTTTCTGCCCCACCGAGCCAGTTTCTATTGGCATAATTTGCAGCAGCCAGGATACCTAAGTAACTTCCGGAGCGTGTATTAGCCTCAAAATCATAGCGTACATTCCGAAAGGAAGTCGGAGTCAGATAAAAGATTCTATCCAAATAGTATCTGCCATTTTCTATTCTTTTTTCCGTTTTGAGGTTGATGAATTTAAATACATCCAGATTCTGAAGGTAGTTAATAGTACTGGTTTGAAGCCGACCATCATATATATAACCTTTTTTTCCGCGAATAGCTGAACGTAAGAGTTCACTATTAAAGTAATGAGCATCCTCAATAATTATCAGGTCATCATAAAAAATAGTATCAGGTATGTTATTCGAGTTTACCAAAGAATAACTTGGATAAACCGTGGTACGACCAAGGAGATATTTTTTAAAACTGGTAGAATCAAGATCCGGTTTCCATCTTACATAAACATCCAGTGAGTCTGCATAATTAGACGTGTCCACATAAAAATAAATATCGTCTTCTGTTACGCCATAATAGCCATTTTGAGTGGCAATAGTAGCAAGTCTGGATCGCTCAAGGCGAAGGTTTTCAGCCAGATAAATCTGCCTTTTTTTCAGAAGAGATTGTTGTTGATTGTCCCTGACTAATTGGTCCAGAACAGTGGAGTCTTTGGGTAGGAAAATATTATTTATTCTGAACAACTGGTTAGCGGACACATCATATATAACCTGTACTTTTTTGGAACCCACTACGGTGTCCAACTGTACTTCTGCGTTGAGGTAACCGTGGTCCTTTAAGTACTTTTCAAGGATAATTCGACTGCGACTGGCTGCTGCCGGATCATATAGTACCGGGGCTTCCCCGATTTTATATTTTAGCCAATATTTAAAACCTTTTTGCCTTTTGGGTTCTTTTACCAGATTGTATAATCCCAATCGAATGGGTTTATTCGCTTTTGGACGGGTCAGGTTTAATAGCTCACTTTTTAAAAAACGTTTGTTTAAGGGTGGATTTGATTTTTCGAATCGAATCTCTGAACCAGCAAAAAGTTGTTGTTCCGGAGAAAGGTGGCGCGTAGCAGAACAACTACACAGAAGAATTAATCCTAAAAGAATTACTGCTATGTTTACCGATTTCATTCCTTTCTTTTCCGTTCTTTATTCAGGAGGGTTTTCCGAATAGAAATACCTGCACCTCCCTTATTAACATTTCCCTCATACAAGGCATCATAATCGCTTCGCTGATATACCCGTAATAAATAATTTCCATCTGGTGTCAATTGATACTCCAGCGCAAAATCTCCGGTAAGGGCAGTTAATGCCTGCTGCTCCTGACCGGTATTGCCAACATTAATATTACCACCTACGGTCACATTAAGCCTGTCATTCCATAGCTTTTTTGATACCCCCAATTGTACTTCTGTCGTAATCCCGTCACTCCCGCTTGCATCCAGGCCTGGTTTATAAGCCTCCACACCTAATCTAAAGTCAACCCCTTTTAAAAGGCCGCCGGCCAGGCGATTTAATTCATTGGTTACCAGCTTGCTTAAACTGGAAAGTAAGGCTGTCTCTCCGGCATTACTTACCGAAAAGGCACTATTCGAAGGATTAATGAAACTATTAAATAATAACAAACCAAAGACCTGGGTATTCAACTCCGTTTCGTTAGTACGCAGCTGCTGGAGCCGTGTTCTAGCAGCATCTGCAACAGTGCCTTGCGGATTACCCAATAAAATAATATCAAAACTCAGGATAGGTGCAATCAAATCCCCGCTGATTTTCATTTGCAATTGCACATCTGCACGTTGTCCCGCGATCGAAATATTCTCTTCTGTTAATTGATCCTGCACAAGATCCGTTAAAGGAACCCTTAGCTGATAAGCCGCTGTAATATCCAGTTGGGCCCGAAGTGGGTCCCCATTGAAGCTTATTTTACTATTCGGTAATATGACAAATTCCCGTTTTAATAATTGCTCATAACTAAAAGAATATTTTCCTTCCGTTATTTGATAATTACCCACTACAATTAAACTACCGTCCGGATCCATATCAACAGCCAAATTGGATATGCCACTGCATTGTAGTTTATCCCCCGTAAGGGGATCAATAATAATTTCGAGACTTGCGTCGGAGGTCATCTCCAGGTTCAAACTCAGGTCTATTCCGGATTCATTCCGAAATGGATTATTTACTAAACTGGTATCCCTTCCCAGGCTATCTAAGGCAGGTATGCCAAAAATAATAAAATCGTCCTGAGACAATACTTGTTCATCTGATAATGGTATTACGAAGAATTGAGTACCCGATTGTGTTTTTGCATGAATAAAAAATCGGGCTTGATTTATAGGTCCCTGAATTTCTATATCTGATTCCAGGATCAGATCCCCGTAAAATAATTTATTATCGGCAGCGGTCGTATTTAGAAACTGAAAACGATCTGTCTTTAAACGAAGATCCAGGACCATGTCCTTAAAATGACTATGCTTTACTACGCCACTTAACCGCGCTTGTTGATTATTGGCATCACGCATTCGAATTTCGCCAAAGTCAATTTTTTTCTCTGTAAAAGAGATCGTTCCGTCTGCGATACTATACGGAATGTTGACATAGTCTATCGTCGTTTTTAGCTGATGTAATTGAAGCGAACCATTTAAAGAAGGAAGGTCCGGACTACCCTTTAGGCTAAATGCGCCTGTTAAATAACCATTGCTATCATGAATCAATCCTGGTAAAAATGGATCGAGCGCCTGCATGTCCAACCTGCCAATAGCTGCCTTTACATCAAATAACTTTTGTTGAATATTATAAGTGCCTGATACATTCAGCTGATTAACAAGTCCTTCAAGTGCTGCTGAAAGATTGATGATCGGTTCATTATTTAATTGTTCTGCATAAAGTGTAACATTTCCGATACGCACTGAATCCATGGTCCAGTTTTGCAGATCCAGGTTTGCTATATAATTTAAATTCGTCTGCAGATCACGGGCTTCCAGTTCACCATTTAATAATCCGGTCATAAAACCGGTAGGCAGATCAAGGAAGGGTGTTAGGGCATCTATTTCAAATTGATTAAAAGCAATGTTAAGTAAACTGGTACTGTCATAAGGATTCCCCGCTCCGTTTAGACTGATTGATCCACTGTCTTTATTTAATCTCAGTTGGTTAATTTGCCATTGATTATCAGAAGAATAAATCAACTGGTTGCCGGGGGGCACCTCCCAACTTTCTCCGTTTAAACGTATTTGCGGAGCAAATTGGAGTAGAATTTCATTATTATTTGTTGTTAGGGCGCCGCCAATATTCCAGGAAACAGAATCGGTACTTTCAGAAGATAAAAGTTCAAAATATAAACTGTCATCCTTCATTATTGCTTCAATAGCAGGCTGATAGATGGAGGTGTTTTCGCCAGCGCGAAATGTACTGGACTTGAGTATATTTGTCAGCCTGTCCTGCTTATAATAAGAAAATAAAGAAAGACTGTCAATCCGATAATTAGCATATTCTATAACCGGAATAGTTGTCTGTAAATCCCATAATTCGGCCCCTTTATCAAATTCAAGATATAGCTCAATTGGGTCGAGTTTTTTTAATTCAGGTAAGAATATCTTTGTAACCGGTAAAATGTCCTCGACCTTCAGGTATGCCTTTATATTTGTTTTTTCCCCATCGTATTCGGCGATTTCCAAATTCTGATTTGTAGAATCTACCGGAAAAAGAATCCTGTTGATAGGGAAATCCTGATCCAGCCAATCTAATAATTCCAAAGGCAATTTGCTGAGTGTATAATGGCCTTCCATGGCCAGTTGCAACCATTCACTTTGGAGGGTTAATTGCCTAAGGCCTGTTTCATCTACCGTACTATTTAAATAAATGGAATCTGCATGAAACTTATTTATTGAATCCTGTATCGTTAAATTGGTCAGTACCAAATTCCCTTTGAGATCGTCGATCCGATAATCCCATAAGTCAAGGGCTACATAAGTCCTTAGGCCGAGTGGGGTAGCATATAATCCCAGGGGTTTTAAATTAATCGTGTCGAGTTGAAGCGTAAATCTAAAATTCGGTAAGGAATCCATAAATGGAATCCGACCATCAAATACAAAGGCTAAATTTGGATCATTCATGTTGATATTCCCAACAAACGAAGTTGAATCCAACTGCCCCTTCAAGAACAAACTATCATAGCGATAATTATTATAAGTGGGATTACTTAAAACGCCCGCAATTTCGGCATCCAAATCAGCAAGCTGTAGCCCCTGCCCATCAATATTCAGATCCAGGTTGACAATCCCAATAGCGCTGTCTTGCAAAAAAGAGCCTAAATCAAATTCTTGCAATTGTATCCTTCCATCATAGCGGGCATTAGAATAATCATCCTCAAAATCGACATGTGTGGTTGTCAGAATATTGCCTTCTTTTAATTCGAGGATCAGGTTTGTGTTAAATTCAGATAGACTTCCGTCGAATGTACCTCGAAGGACGAGTTGATCTACATTTTTCAAAATTGCAGGCAGCGTATCCGGTAAAAAACCATTCCAGTCGGCCATCCTCGTACTTAATCGATCAAGCTGAAGGCTATAGGTCGCTTGTCTGTATTGTGGTAGTCCGACAATATGGGCATCTCCTTTAAACTGCGGACCGCTTCTTGTTTCAATTTGTAAACTTTGGGTTTCAAAATCTGCTATGGTTCCTTTGATTCGTCCATGTAGATCGACTGTACCCCATCGCTGAAATTCCGGAGCTAAGGTGCCATCCGGAAGGATGGTTTTCAACTTTTCATAATTAGCCTGAAGCGTATCTATCCTTAAATCAAAATAAAAACGATCTGCATCCAGTATATCTTTTAACTGCCCCTCCGAGCTAAGTTGGAATTGGAGCTCCGGATAGGTAATGTTTTCCTGAATTGTTAGTTCGGCAAGGGTACCGCTGACAGAACCATTTAAAGTAATTGGTTCTGTTAAATCGTTGGGTATAATATTGTTGTCAAATCGGCGAACGTCTAAAGGGGAAAGACTGAAATCCGAAATCAATGCTTCCACATAAATATCGGAAGGGTTATATATTGAGGAAGAGTTGGATAAAATCTCCAAAGCATTTAAATCCGGGTACTCAAATTCAAGTGATTGCCGAACATAGGAATCTGGCGTAGTTAATTCAAAATCCCGGAGCGATGCTTTGGTATCACTAAAGTGCAGATCGGTACGGAGTTGGGTAATATGAAAACCGGATTTTTCTTTCAAAGAAAAAGACTGGATGGAAGCTGAAATTTGAGCGCTGTCATTTCGCAGCTGGCGGATATCCCAGAAAAGGTCTTGTATTTCAATGTCTGCCGGATTAAATATCCCGGCCGGGCCTTTATCTGTTTTGGTTTCGCGGTAGCTGATCCTGCCGGAATTTAATTGCGTTTGGTCAATGTTAATAGTCCAACCTATATCGGGGAAAGAAAATTCGCCAGGGAGCGTATCTAAAACGGGAACTGCCACGGCTGTATTTAAATAGGCTATGTCAGGCTCCTGTATTACCAGGGATTTTAGGGAAAGTACCTGATGGTAAATATCCAGTTTATCGACCTGTATGGATACTTCTCCCAGTCTGTTGTTTAATTGACTGGAAGTAATAACATCCGAATAATCCAGCCGAATCTGTTGTAAGTGGATGAGGTCTGGCCGAATAATAAACTGTCCGATTTCCTGACTGGTATCCGGGTTTGCGGGAAAGGCCTCTGCAATAAAGCTAAAATTCCAGTTATTGCTGCTGTCCCTGTTTAAACGAATATAAGCATCCGTTAAATCAACCTCATCAATGAGCAATTCACTTTGAATGAGCTTCCAGAAATTGAAGTGAACGATTAGCCGATTAGCCGATAACAAGGTATCTGCCTGCTGATCTCGAATGAGAAATCCATGTAGTTCCAGTGTGTGAAGCCTGCGCCAGGAGATTCCATCCAACTTTACTTCGGTATTTAGTTTTTCGGATAACCAGGTGAGGGCTCGACCGGCTACCGCCTGCTGAACCGGCTTGAGTTGAGACAGGAACAACACGAGTAAAGGCAGCACCAACAGGCCTATTAATCCCCATCTAACGCCTCTTATTATCTTTTTTCTATTCAGCTCCACTTTGTTTTGGAATAGGATTAATACGTGCCTGATATACACCCAAACCACTTGCGCTTGGGTATGTTAGAAGCCAGCTCAAAATATTTTTGTATTTGTAACGAATTTTCCGGGCAAATGTTCCATTTGCAGTCCAAAGGATAATATTGAAAAGACTATCCACACAAGCAAGATAACTGCTTTTACCGAATGACTGGGGGCTATGCCTCTGAAATGTAGTCGATGAAGCCCGCATCTATTTGCAGCATCACAGGAGCGGCACCTTAATTTGTTTTTCTCAAAACTATTGATCCAAATTTTCGTTCTTGTTGGTATCAAAATCACCCGCTCACCATGCGATTAAGTATTCTGCTACCCCTGATCTTTTTATCCATTTCGGCCTTTGGCCAAAACAGCGATGCTATTGTAGGTTCGTTCTGGACAGAAGGGAAAAAAGCAATTATAGAATTCTATAAAAGTGAGAATACCTATACCGGAAAAGTAGTTTGGCGGGACGATGAAATAAATCCGGACGGGAGTCCATTATTGGATAGATACAATCCGGATCCGGCAAAGCGGGGCAATAAAGTCAAAGGTATGGATGTAGTCAATGATTTAAAATATCAGGAGGGAAAATGGACAGGCAAAATCTACGATCCAAATCGCGGAAAAGAATATGAAGTATCCTTTTCACTATCTGAAAACGGTAGCCAATTATACATGAAAGTCTGGGTTGGTTTTTTGTCTGCTTCCCGAACCTGGGAAAGAACCCGATAACTTGTTTTATTTGCCTGCCTAATTATTTAAAAACACTTTTTTCTCTACCGTTCCATCATCGTATAAAAAGAATAAAACCTGCCCGGCAACTGGAAGTACCTCCCGACCAAGTAGGTCATATATTTTGAGTACTTGTTTGTTGCTATTATTTTCAAATTCCTCCGTGCCGGAAATAATATTACAGTTTGTACAGGTAGCCCAACAGGGCGTTTCGAGGGTAATCGGATTGGAACCAGCAACTACTATAAAGCCATAATTTCCATATTCATCACAAGGCACAAAATCGCAACTGCTGCTTAAAGGAGCGCCGCCTGTTTCCTCCCATAAGTTTTTCGCGAAAAGGAATTCATAAGTACCAGGTTCCAAATTGATGGTCCTGGACCAAATATCTCCATTTTGAGTCATGGGCATACAATTGCCACACCAGTTATTAAAAGAGCCATTCAAATTAATAATATCACCGGGTAGGAGACTTAATGATTCGGTATTTACAGAAAATGTTACCGGAATACTTTCCGGGTTATTTGGTTCTTCTTCGAGCTGAAAAATCATCTGACCGTTTGTCCAATTCACGCTGCTTTGCCGAAACCTGCAATAATTACCATTGAACCCACCATCCTGTTCAATTACCCATCTGGAAGAGTCAAACCCATCGAAATTATCTTCCCAAATTGGGGAGAAATTATTTCCGGTGCCTGTAGTACCGTTTCCCGGTGTATATGCATAATAGCGTACATAATCATATGTAGCACTTACAGGCATAATGGATGGATCCCAGGGGCCGACCCACGTAACAGCTTCGGCTGCCCACAGATTCATCATGATGCGCATCGGGTGAATGAGGTCATCCACAAAGGACTGATCCTGTACATTTACCAAAACCCCATCTACAAACCAGCGTACAATGCCCGGTTCCCATTCGAAGGCGTAATCGTGTATAGCGTTATGCGGATTAAAAGCGGGGGTATAGATATCTGTGAAATACCAGGGCCCCGGATAATGGGTGGTAAAATACAAATCGGCCGTGTTGCCGGTCATTTCAATGTCCAATTCATTGTTCTCGTCCGGCCAGTTGCAATTCGAGTCCAGATTATAGAGAAAAAAAGAAGAGACAACACCACTTCCTTCTGCCGATTTCATCGCTACCTCAAAACGCCCATACAAATAGGCCTCCTGGCTGTATAGTTGTCCGCCAATACAGTCCTGGGCGACCATTTGTGTAGCTGATAAACCAAGTAGTAAAAGAAATAAAAGGCGCATAGAAGCTTAATTTAGCATGTCTTTCTCAGATTTATCTCTGAATTTATTGTGGAAGAGGTCGATAAAATTACAAAAAAAAGTAGCCTTTGTTCTTTAAGGGTACAAACGCTTTCTAAGTTGCTTTAATACTATTTTACCCCAGTTGCCCGCGACTTTACCCCGCTTCAGGATTAAATATTTTTCGCCCAGGGCGACTGTACTTTTCTTTGTCTGATAATTTAATTGAATTGCCAGATTACGAAAATCAATTTATTTCAAATGAAAGGAATCCAACTCTTCAACATCGGCCTGCTCATCGACGGCCTTATTTTGGTTCTTTGCGTTTCAAGCATTGGTTATATGGAAATAGATGGTCTTAGTGCAGCAGGAAAGTTGATGCTGTGGTGCATCCCGGTTATGCTAATTGGTCTGATTAGCATCGCCTTTTGGTTGAAGAAAGCAGACAAATTGCCCATTGCAAATATCCTTATTTGGATAACTGCATTTCCGATGTTGATGATGATCATTCTATGGGGTGGGACGGCTGTCTTGTTTGTGCTTTCCAGTATCGGGAAATAGATCACCACCTTTATCGCCCGGATTTTTTCCGGGAGATTGGTACCAGAATAAAAAATAAAGTATAAAAATACCTGTCAATATGGAATTGATAATCAAGGTGCTGGTGTTAAGTTCGCTTTTATTGTTTTTTGCAAGTTGCATTCGCAAAAAGGCGGAGATAAATAACTTACAGGATTGGTTAGAAAAACACTTCCCCGGGCGATTTCAGGTCTTATCTACCGAATCAGACGAGGCTATCCGCAAGATGAGTTTCCAGGTAAAGAAATCAGTAGTCGCAGAGACGGCAAGCCCCCTGGTGCAGGTTCAGTTGAAATGGGATAAACGCCAACCTGATTTTAACCTCTCTCCGGAGCTTGTTGAAGCTTATTTTAGCAAGGCGCAGATTGCCCAAACAGATGCAGCAGCGTTGAACCAAATATTGAAAACACATGGCTTTGTAAATTATTCGGTAGGATTGAAAACTGGTACGGCCACCGTGCTGCTTTTTGAAAACTCCCAACCCGAAACCCGCCAGGAATACCTGGCGCAATTGGAAAAAGTATTTGCCAATTGGCCTCAATTAGAAAATTATGACAAGGAAATTCTGCTCATGGAATCTGGCTCAGAGTCTGCCATACAGGATGAAATCTTGCCTTTATCCTATTTTCTGCAAAATAATGGCCAATACCGAAATCAGGTAGAATTTAGTGTTTATTCAGCTTATGATCAGGTGTTTACAGAAAAAGAGTATTCTGGGAAATGGCAATTTAATACTCAAAGTCAACGCTTTTCGGCTGCCTATAGCCAGGCCTATGCTGCGATGGAAATCTGGGCAAAGGAACATGTCCGGAAGCCATATTCTATGTTGGAGTTTTCTGAGTACGAAGAAATCAGTCAGGAACCTTTGGCTTACAGGTTTAAGTTTGCATTTACTTATGAAAATCCGGATGCCGCTGCTGCCCTGGATGTTTTAGCTGAACCGAATGGGTATTTTATAGTGGATTTTGATATCGACCGGCAAACAGTCCTAAAAATAAATATCAGCCAGAAATAGCCATCGACGCATACCACTAGCCAACGAATATTCATCAAAACCACCCCCACTATGTCGGTTCTTCTAAATGCAAAACTTATATGTTTGGCCCTTTTCGGGGTGCCAGTAATTTTGTGGGTAGCCTATCTGTTAATTACCTCAAAAAAAACAA
>JAGQWR010000179.1 GCA_020437105.1 Saprospiraceae bacterium | reverse complement strand
ACCTGACAGGTTGGCAACCTGTCAGGTCGGAAATCCCAAGTGCACCGCATCTCCATTTTTTGTAATTTTGCATTCCAATACCAATAAGATGTTTCCGAAATACGATGTAATTGTAGTGGGTGCCGGCCATGCCGGATGTGAAGCAGCTGTAGCAGCAGCTAACATGGGCGCAAAAGTCCTGTTAGCTACCATGAATATGCAGACCATCGCCCAAATGTCCTGCAACCCGGCTATGGGTGGTGTAGCCAAAGGACAAATCGTACGCGAAGTCGATGCACTCGGAGGTTATTCCGGTATTGTGACAGACCACTCTATGGTTCAGTTTCGGCTCCTGAACAGGTCAAAAGGGCCGGCAATGTGGAGCCCAAGAGCACAAAGCGACCGAATGCAATTTGCCGCCAAATGGCGCATGATGCTGGAAGAAAATCCAAACATCGACTTTTGGCAGGAAATGGTCAGCGGTTTATTGATCAAAGACGGACGTGCAGTCGGGGTTCGTACCAGCCTCGGTATAGAAATACAAAGTAAATCAGTTGTCCTGACCAATGGTACGTTTCTTAACGGACTCATTCACATTGGCGAAAAACAATTTGGCGGTGGCCGGGCAGGCGAACGCGCAGCTACCGGCATCACCGAGCAATTGATCCAACTCGGTTTTGAAGCCGGGCGCATGAAAACCGGGACGCCTCCCCGGGTCGATGGCAGAAGCCTGGATTACAGCAAAATGGAGGTACAGGAAGGAGATCCGGATCCCGGGAAATTCTCCTATACAGATACCCCTAAGCTGAAAGACCAAATGCCCTGCCATGTAACTTACACCAGTCAGGAAGTACACGATATCCTCCGTACCGGATTTGATCGATCGCCTATGTTTAATGGTCGGATTCGCGGATTAGGACCGCGTTATTGTCCGTCTATCGAAGATAAAATCGACCGCTTTGCAGACCGCGACCGCCACCAGCTTTTTGTCGAGCCGGAAGGCCGGACGACTGTCGAAATCTATGTAAATGGTTTTAGTTCTTCCCTCCCGGAAGATGTGCAATTTAAAGCCATGCGCAAAATCCCGGGATTCGAAAATGCCAAAATGTTTCGACCGGGTTATGCTATTGAATACGACTTCTTTCAGCCTACGCAACTCAAACCATCACTGGAAACCAGATTGATTCGCAACCTCTTTTTTGCGGGCCAGATCAATGGCACCACGGGGTATGAAGAAGCCGCCTGCCAGGGCCAAATTGCCGGGATCAACGCCCACCTGGCTAATCAGGATGAAGAACCGCTTATCATCAAACGCTCTGAAGGTTATATTGGGGTACTCATTGATGACCTCGTCAATAAAGGCACCGAAGAACCCTACCGCATGTTTACCAGCCGGGCAGAATACCGTATCCTGCTCCGCCAGGACAATGCCGATCTGCGCCTTACCCCTATTGCCCACAAACTGGGCATGAAAGGGTTGGAGGAGCGTATGGACCAGGTTCGGGATAAAGAAGCAAAAACAAAAGAAATCCGTCAGTTCCTCAACGGCTTCAGCATTGTTCCGGATCAGGTAAATGGCTACCTCGAACAAATTGGATCCGCCACACTCAAACAAGGCGTAAAAATTCACACGGTACTTGCTCGTCCGCATCTGTCACTGGAGGGTATCCGACAAGCAGTGCCCGATCTCGATCAATTTCTGAACAACTACAGCAAAGAGGTTGTAGAACTCGCAGAAATCGACCTCAAATATGAAGGCTATATTCAGAAGGAGCAGGAGATGGTTGATAAAATGAATCGACTCGAATCTGTTTTCCTAAAAGAAACCTTCGATTACCACCAGCTTTCTGCTTTATCCAAGGAAGCACGGGAAAAACTGACTCAGTTAAAACCGCGTACCATCGGACAAGCAAGCAGGATCAGTGGCGTTTCGCCTTCAGACATCTCTGTATTACTCGTTCACGTAGGCCGCTAATCCCCTTATGAAGCGGGAATTTCTGATTAATATGGCTTTCCTCCTGGGGATCAATCTCCTCATAAAGCCATTTTACATCTTTGGCATTGATCGGGGCGTCCAGAATATAGTAGGAGCCGAAAATTATGGCCTTTACCTTAGTCTCTTCAATTTTGCCTTCATTCTGGGCATCCTCAATGATCTTGGTATCCAGAATTTCAACAACCGGCATATTTCGCAGCATCGGCACCTGGTTGTCAAGTATGTGAGTTCACTTTTTAGTCTGAAGTTGTTGCTCAGCGCCCTGTTTTTGATTGTGCTCTTCCTGGGAGGTTTGCTTCTGGGGTATTCAGTAAACTTTCCGCAGTTATTATTTTTCATCGGTGTCAATCAGATACTAAGTTCGTTTTCCCTCTATTTAAGAACCAATGCCTCCGGCTTGGGATATTATCGTTGGGATAGTTTTTTCTCCATCCTCGATCGCCTGTTTCTAATTGGAATCGTTGGGTATCTGCTTTGGCTTTCGCCCGAAAGGGCAGCCTTCAAAATAGAATGGTTTGTCTGGTCGCAAACTGCTTCCCTCACGCTCACCAGCCTGATCCTTTTTACCTTCCTTCGACCAAAGCTCCAGGGTTGGAAACTCCGCTTTAACCGACTAAAATTTCTGGCTCTGCTGCGGCAATCCCTTCCCTTTGCGCTGGTCATTTTACTCATGACCATGTACACCAGGGTGGATGTGGTCATGTTGGAACAATTACTTGAAAACGGAGCCCGGGAAGCAGGTATTTACGGAGGCGCCTATCGTATATTGGATGCGGCAAACATGCTAGGATTTCTCGTAGCCGGCCTGCTTTTACCCATGTTTTCGCGGCAGCTAAAAACGAAAGAAAGTGTCGTTCCTTTGCTCCAACTCAGTTTTCGAATCTTGATGACGGCAGCCATCCTGCTCAGTAGTGCCTCCTGGTTTTTCCGAAGTGAGATCATGCAATTGCTTTACTGGGAAGCGACTCCTTATTGGGGCAGCGTTTTGGGTGTTTTGATGATTTCGTATCTGGCACTTTGCGGCACCTATATACACGGTTCCTTGCTTACCGCGAATGGGCAACTCCGCTCAATGAACCTGTTGTTTGCCGGAGCTATTTTACTCAACATTATTGGCAATTATTTTTTGATCCCACACTATGGAGCTGTTGGTGCTGCGGCAATGACTGTGGTTACACAAACGCTGGCATGGTTGGGACAATGGGGACTCGTACAAAAAGACATGCATGTTGGAATTGATGGTTCAACCCTCATTCGATTACTTGGCCTCTTGTTAATCCTGGTCGGTATCGGTTTGTTTGCGCTTCCGGCTTTGGTGGCATCTATCGGGTGGCTTCCGGCCCTTCTGAGTTACCTGGCAGCAGGAGGATGTAGTGCAGCGTTTCTTAAACTAATCCCGCTCCGAGAGTTAACACAAAATTATAGCCGCTAAGCAATTGCAGGCAATTAGCTACTTTTGCCGAACAAATTTAAACATGGAGCAGAAAGACAGTCTATTAGGTGTACTTCAGACCCTGTTCAGGTGGAAAAAATTCCTGATAATTACTACTGCCATTGCAGCAGTTGGCAGCATCATTATTGTGCTGTTGCTGCCCGTTTACTATCAGGCAGTGACCACTTTTTACGCAGCTAGTCCGGATCTTGCCATGCCTGAGCGCATTTTTGGCACCTCCAATGAGGCGATGGAATACTACGGAGAAGAAGAAGACATCGACCGCATTCTCACCATTGCACAATCCAACGAGCTGGCCGACTTCCTGATTGATTCTTTTGGCCTCTACGAGCATTATGATATTGACCGCAGTGATTTACTTGCCAGTTACTATGTCAAAGAAACCTTCTACGGCCTGTATGAGGTTCAAAAGACCAAATACGATGCGATTGAATTATCTGTTGAGGATCAAGACCCCACGCTGGCCGCTCAAATCGCAAATGTAGCCCGGCTAAAGATTGATGAAATTGCACAACGCCTGGTAAAACAAAGTCAGCAACAGGTCTTATTGACCTACGAAAACTCCATTGCAGAGAATCAGCACCTGCTTCGAAACTTAAACGATAGCCTGGTTCTGATCCGGACAAAATTCGGGGTTTTTAATTCGGAAACTCAAAGTGAGTTACTAGCTACCTTATCAGCTGAATCAGAAGCTAAATTGGTTAATGCAGAAGCCAGATTGGAGGCGTTTCAGCAGTCTTCCAGCATTCCGCGAGATACGATCACCTTTCTGCAAGCTCGGGTAAAAGCCCTGAAACGGGAAGTTGAGACCCTAAACAATCGGCTGGATAAGTTCAATCAGGGTATGGCCCTAACAGATGTACTTTCCCAGTCGCATAAGGAAGGCAGCGAGCAACTTAGTGAAGACCAGGAACGATACAAGCAGATTCGTACCGCACACTCATCCTATTTCCCTGCCATTCACCTCGTGGAAGCTGCTTCGGTGCCAATTATCAAGTCGCGTCCGGTACGTTCTACAATCGTCATCATTGCAACTTTTATAGCGTTTCTCCTAAGCATTGTTGGAATCCTGATTTTTGATACCTACCGCAATGTAAATTGGAAAGAGATCATTCGTGGAAAATAAAACCCTGGAACCGCAAAAGGCTGATCAGCAACAAAAGCAGCTGCTTACTGCATTTGGAGCTATCACCCTATTGTCCATTTTCTCCGGGATAATAAGCGGATACTATGTACTGGCAGGACTTCCTGTCGCTTTATTGATCGGCTATATTACCCTGGTCGATTTTAGGGCACTCTTTTTCTTCCTCTTGGCGATGATTCCTTTTTCCACTGAAGTGGAATTACCGGGAGGTTTTGGAACAGACCTGCCGGCCGAGCCCTTTATGATTTTATTGAGCGGTGTTTTTGGGATATTTGTGTTGAAAAACGGATTAAAACTGCCCTTCAACAAATACCTGATTCATCCTATTTCACTTGCGCTCCTGGCACATCTTTTTTGGATATTTATCACCTGTTTCAGCTCGGGTGAACCCTTTGTTTCTATTAAATTCTTTCTGGCAAAAAGCTGGTATGTCCTTACTTTTTTTGCCTTGGCTGCTTATTTAATTCGAACAAAAGCGGATCAAAAAAAATTCTTCTGGTGGATCATTTTACCCATGATCTTCACCATGCTATTCATCATTAGCAAACATGCTGCACTGGGTTTTTCCTTTGCCGATAGTAATCGGGTCGTCAGACCATTTTATCGGAATCACGTGAATTATGCCAGTTTGCTGGCACTCTTTTTTCCGTATATCTGGGCAGCCAGATTCTGGTACAAAAAGAAGACCTTTAAAAACCGCCTGCTCCTTTTGCTTATTCCGTTTTTTCTGTTTGCGATCCAGTTGTCCTTTACGCGGGCTTCCTATCTGGCTATTTTAATGGCTGTGGGAGTATATTTCATCATTCGTTTCCACTTGATGAAACCGGTTTTAATCCTGGGCACAGCCGTTTTGATCGGTTTTGCCGGATATGTTGTTAAAAATGACAATTACCTCGATTATGCTCCGGAGTATAAAAAAACGGTTACACACTACAATTTTGACAACCTGATCGAAGCCACCTATAAAGGAGAAGACATCTCCACCATGGAACGTGTCTATCGCTGGGTAGCGGGGATGCACATGATCCAGGAGCGCCCCTTAATGGGATTTGGGCCCGGAAATTTTTATAATTTCTACAGGAGTTATACCGTCACCAGTTTTGAAACCTACGTGAGCGACAACCCGGAAAAATCCGGAATTCACAGCTATTATCTAATGACGATGGTAGAGCAGGGTGCCCCCGGATTGCTATTCTTTGGAATTCTTTGCTTCGTGGTTTTGGCCTATGGTGAACTCATTTACCATCAAACCAAAGATGTGGTGCAGAAAAAATGGATTATGGCCTGCACGCTTTCCTTTTTTATCATCCTGGCTTTGTGCCTGATCAATGACCTGGTAGAAACTGACAAAGTTGGTCCTTTCTTTTTTATGAATATGGCCTTCCTTCTGAATCAGGATATAAAAAACCGGCGAGATCAGGGAACCAGCCGTTCATCCGCTGTAAAGCAAAGAAATTCATAAACCAGTAATAAACAACGGTCGGTGTAATGCCGGTTTGGCTGGAGCCGATTTTGATGCTTTTCAATTAAATCCGCTTCATTCTCCATGAGCTTATATAAGGTCCGCGCCACTTTGAAGTAACGTTCTAAATCAGGCATGGAGGTGGGCATGGGCTTCGCCTGAAAAAATTCCAAATTTTTCCTGAAAGCCTTATCCGGATAAAGCGCGTACTCTCCCGGAAACTGCATAGTCAGGTAGAGCGACACCATCCAGTAGTCCTGTTCGTGGTAGTGTGAATTAAAAATAGATGACGGATTAGCTTTCCGATAAATGGCCAGCATCTGGTCGCAGTGAAAAACAAAGCGGCCGATCCGACCGTCAACAGGCAGCGCTTCCCGAAACAAATCCCGAAACATGTTTGCCGTGTAATCGGCATCCAACTCCCAAAACAAGGTCATCGCCTCCAATGGTCGAAAAGCCTCGCGTTTCCAAAAGCGCCTCGTATGGCTGTTTTGAAAACAACTCAGATACATGGCTTTTTTATCACTGGCTTCCAGATTCCAATGTTGCTGAAATGGCTGCGGAAGTTCATACAAAAACAGGGCATCACTTCCTTCCGGAGAATCCAGATAGGACGAAAAATCAGCTAATTTTTCCCGGATGGTTTTTAGATTCATGGAGTTTTTCTGTGGTCCTGTGGTCCTGTGGTCCTGTTGTCCTGTTGTCCTGTTTTCCTGTTTTCCTGTTTTCCTGTTTTCCTGTGAGTTAGTGATCTCAATAAAAAT
>JAGQWR010000178.1 GCA_020437105.1 Saprospiraceae bacterium | reverse complement strand
AAACCACTTTCGTTTGGGTATATAACACAAACCCTAATTTCATCTCCAACTCAGAGGATGTTCGTATTTCTTATCTGAAAATGAACAAGTCAGCCTATGTTGCAAATGATACACTTAGCATCACGTTAACGGGCAGCGTATTAAACGACGGCAGTTGCGGAGGAGGCAGCATTCTTTGGACCTTACAAAAATTTGAAAATGGCAAATGGATAATAGCAGAAGATAATTGTTGCACTCAAATGGATTGCGGCATCGGATCATCCCTTGTACAGAACAAAACAATTCCGCTGATATTACTCAAAGAAAAAATCGATAAGGATTTCGTGACATATCCACAGCAAAGGGAGATTCCAAATGGCAAATACAGGCTTGTGGTTTATGACGACCTTTTTCAACTCTACTGGACTGATGATTTTATTATTGAATGAAGGATGTGGGAATAATAAAGGCCTTACAAAATGGATAAACTATTAATAATCGGAGGAACCAATTTCATTGGAAGAAATCTGGTTGAAAAATTAGTAAGATTAAATCAATATGAAATAACGATTTTCACTCGCGGCTTAACGAATCCCAACTTATTCCCACTGGTTCATAAAATCAGAGGAGATAGAAACACTAATGACATACAATTGATTGGAAGTAAGAAGTGGGATTACATAGTTGATTTATCCTGCTATTTTCCAAATTCAATAGCCAATTTACTAAAAACGATAAACCAAAACATTAAGCGATACATTTTCATTTCAACCTGCTCTGTCTATGACAATCAAATAGACAAATCATTTCTTCGAGGTGAAGACTCCATAATCCACGATTGTACCCAGGCAGAGTGTACTGACACATCTGCAGCAACCTATGGCAAAAGAAAGGCGGAATGTGAGAGACGATTGCAAAAAAGCAAGCTTCCCTTTTTTATCATTCGACCATCACTCGTTTATGGCAGATATGATAATACAGATAGATTTTACTACTGGCTTTATCAGGTTAAAAAGCAAAAGGAGATTCTAATTCCAAATGATGGAGCACAGCCTTTTTCAGTAACTTTTGTAGATGATTTAATCTCTTGCATTATTCAAATGCTAAAAAAAGACGGCGGTTCTGATGTTTATAATGTAACTACTACTCCTACCCTTTCCATTTCAAAGATAGTTGATACTGCTTCGAAGATACTGGATAGAAATCCAGCTCCCCATTATGCAAAAAGTGAGTTCTTACACAAGGAGCAAATTAAAGAGTGGGTTGATTTGCCTTTATGGCTGGATTGTGATTACTTCACCTATGCCAATTCAAAATTAACCCGCAACCTTAACTTTAAAGTCACAGACTTTGAAGTGTCCTTGAAATTAGCGATTGACTATTATGACCAATTGAATTGGCCTGTTCCAAGCTATGGATTATCAGACCAGCGAAAGATGCATTTAATCAGCACCTTGAATAATACCAAATGAGCCAATTTGATCATATTCTGAACTAAACTGTACATAAACTGGCTGGCTCCTTCCTGACCTTTGCATAAAGCAAATAAATAAGGAATATGGACTTTCGGAATAAATACGGTAGTTGGGCATTAATAACAGGAGCAACATCCGGAATAGGAGCTGAACTAACGAGACAGGTTGCAGCAAAAGGACTGAATGTGGTATTAGTAGCTCGAAAGGAAAAAGAACTTGCAGAACATGCAAGCGCTATTCAAGAAAGATATGGGGTAGAAACAAAAACTATTTCTGCCGATTTATCCACTGCTGAAGGAATCAAAAAAGTAACCCAAACAGCCGAAAAAATCGGCTTATTGATACTTGCAGCCGGAATAGAAGTAAATGGAGCTTTCGAAAAAACGCCCATAGAAAAAGAGCTGCAAACCATACAGCTGAATGTTGTTGCTACATTAGCATTAACCCATCATTTTAGCAAGTCAATGGTAGTAAACGGAAAAGGTGGCATTCTACTCATTTCCAGCCTGTCTGGCCACATGCCGAATCCCTATTTCTCCAATTATGCCGGAACAAAGGCCTATGTGCTAAACCTGGGCGCCTCTCTTTACGGTGAACTAAAACCAAAAGGGGTTGATGTAAGTGTGCTATCTCCCGGTCTGACAAGTACGCCAATGATTGCAGATAATGGCATGGACTGGAATAAAACACCTATGACAGCCATGGATCCTTCTCTCGTGGCAGAAATAGGTATTAATGGTTTAGGGAAAAGATTCCTTTCCATCCCTGGTGGAAAAAACAAAATCATGGGCTGGATGGCGAAACACATGCCAACTGAAATGCAGGCAAAAATGAATGAAAAAATGATGCGAAAAGCCATCGATCAGAATAAAATATAAAAACCCGTCGCCCCGTCTGTTCGTCTCTGGCCAGCAGGCGGGCGTCAAACAGGTCGGCTGTTCTACTAGTGCATATACACCTCAATTCCATACTTCGGACTGACGAAATTCACCTCCTGCTCCCGCCTGTTTTGAAGGGTGATCAGGATCCCTTTTTGGCGAAATGTTTCCTTTTCGATCTTCCCCTCTTCCTGATCGCCCCCTTCGCAGGAGTAGTACTCTTTTTGCAAATTCACCTTGCCGGTGGAGAGGTTAAAGTCGATATCCTCCCAGTAATAACAAGGGTGGCCTGTGCTGCTGGTATATCCAATTAAATAAAACGCACCGTTTTGGAAGCGGTATTTATCTGTAAAGCCCCATTTCCAGCTCGAACCCCCATTTTGACTAATAATTAGTATGCCTTTTACGATTTCCATCCCGGCAAGAGGATCGCCCATCATCCCGCCATCCTGGCTGCCGAGCAATACCTGTTCCGAATGCGTCCACAATTCCCATTGACCATTTACCTGCTTAAAAATGCGCAGATCGCGTGGATTGCTCACATAATCATAGACCGTATCCAACGGCATATCACAGGCAACAACCAACTCGGCAATGCCATCTTTGTCCAGATCACCCCAGATGGAATCGATGACCACGTATTGTTCGGGGAGGGGAAGCTCCTGCGCGTGCGTGACTGACGGTAAAAGCAACAGACAAAGGAAAAATAGGATCTGGTTTCCCATAAACAGTTTTTGAGTTCATTATACCCGGCTCGGATCAACAACACTTCAGGAGTACCAGCGGTATTCTCCTGTCACACTCTCACAAGATAGGAGGGCAATTTGATTTTACGAGGAAAAAGAGAGAAATTGAGCTATTGAACGCTAACAGCAACTGCAACCTGAAATCATGATCTTATCCATTATTTTAACCTTAATTTTCATCGGACTAAGCATTCTTCATTTCAACTGGGTATTTGGTGGTCAATATGGATTTGCTGAATCATTACCGACTAAAGAAAATGGAGAAAGGGTATTGAACCCGGGAAAAATGGACAGTGCTATTGTAGCGTTTGGGTTACTAATTTTTGGTTTCTTTTATCTGGTTCAATCAGGGCTTATTGAATTCAGTATGCCAGATTGGATGCTAAAGGTTGGAGGCTGGATAATACCAATTATATTCCTTCTTCGAGCAGTTGGTGAGTTTAAATATGTTGGCTTTTTCAAAAGTGTAAAAACAACAGCATTTGGAAAATTAGATAC
>JAGQWR010000177.1:3678-8392 GCA_020437105.1 Saprospiraceae bacterium | reverse complement strand
CAAATCATTTCGCTTCGGGTATATATTAAGAACGAGTTTGGGAATTGCTTTTGGATGCATTAGAGTGCAAATTTTGTTCTGGCCAACGCGCCGGCCAGCCAGCAGGCAGGGGCATATTTTGCTACAATAAATATCGGAGGATGCGGTTGCAAATCCCGACCATAGGGCGGGGCAACCCGATTAAGAAAAATAACGAAGAGCAGCATGAAAATTGCCACTAATTCGCCGGTGTGTAAAAAACCAAACACAATCTAAAATTCCAGGCAAATCAAAAAAGGGATCCGACAGCTTGCTGGTCTGCCAGATCCCTTTTTGGGGGTGTATATACCCAAACCACTTTGATTCGGGTATTAAGAGGCGTAAGCCCCAAACACATTCCTAAAACTCAATGCGGTAATTAAAATTTGGAAATAAACCAGTCTGGGTCCAGGTCTCTATCTGGTTGGATTCACCGTTATAATATTTAGTAAATACGTTGGCTCTGTTCGTGACATTCTGAACATCAATCATAATAGTGTGCGTCATGCGCGGTGCATTAATCCGGTAACTGACTCCGATGTCCAGACGTCCATATACACCTGCGCGATCTTCAAAAGCCCGATCTGTAAATACTACTGTATATCCTTTTTCCATTGAGGATTCCAGGTCGATCGGAGTCATCCTGTTGCCACCAGAAAGTGCAAACTTGCCATTTAATCCAAGCGTTTTATTTCCTTTTTTGCCTACTGAAAATTCTTTTCCGCCAACGAGATTTATTTGGTAATTGCCATTAAATCGGGTGGAATAACTTTTTCCGTTTAGTGGAGTAAATTTTGAATCGTATAGAGCACCGGTGATCAGGAAATAATATTGATTCGCGAAAAATTTCTCCAGCGTTACATCAATTCCAATGTTTTGACCTGTACCGGCAGTACTGGCCTCGCTAATACCGATCACATCCCAAATGTCGGTGGCATTAAGTATGGACTTTGTGCTTTCTATATCATTTTCTACAGGTACATCATAGAGGTATTGATAGTATAATTCCGTTTTTAGTCGGAGCTCCGGAGAAAACACCAGATCATATCCCAGTACCAAATGGGCGGCCTTCGTTAAACCCAGATTTGTTTTTGGATATATCGGGTGGTCTTCTCCAATATTTCCCTCAAATAAATAAATAGCCAGGTGTTCCATTCGACTATGTAATCCGGCAGAAAAACTGAGTGTTTGATTTGGTTTCATACGCCATTGTGCAGCTGCCCGGGGTTCGATGGAGTATTTATTATTTAAGGTCATTAAAGAAGCGTGCACACCAGCGTGGAAGGTCCATTCCGGATTCATTCGATATTTCCAATTTGCAAATGCCTGAAGGAAATTTGTGTTACCGGAATTATCAAATAAACGACTCAGGTTGGTCTGGCCTTCTTCCCTCAAATCAAATAAAAATCGAAAACTCTGGTAGTTTAAAATAGCCCCGGTTCGGAGACTGTGGTTGGCATTAAATTTAAGGTTATAAGTGCTGCTTATCCGGTAGTTTATATTCTGGGCTTCATCCCTTTCATCCAAAACTTTTTCGTAATTATTTTCAGTATCCAGGAAATAATCTTCTTCCGAATTACTTTCATAAGAACCAATTGCAACAGTTCTTAAATAACTGTTTTCACTTAATAGAATGCTGTGGGAGAGTCCGATGGTTCCCATTGTTTGATATTCCACAAATCCCCATTTATCATCTGATGTATCCCAAAGCAGAGAATCAGATTCGGGATGGAATTTGGCATTATTTGTGCCTCCCAATCCGAATAAGGCAAATGTTCCGGCCTTTTCTGTAGGTACATTTATTTTAAAAGAAAGATCCTGGTAAGCCGGCAATACATCACCTATCGGACTTAATCCGATCGCGCCCAATGCTGCCAGGGTAGAGTATCTGTAATTGACCAGGTAAGAGGCTTTACTTGATTTCGCAAAGGGCCCCTCCGTAGCCAGTTCTATTCCCAGAGCACCCAACATAAAGGAGTATTCCCGGTTTTCATTATTGCCGTTTCTCATGTTCAGGTCAAAAACGCCGGATAAAGCATTTCCGAATTCTGCCGGAAAAGCACCTGTATAAAAATCTGAATTGGTGAGGGTCGAACTGCTAAGCATGCTAATGCCTCCACCAGAACTACCCATCGTTCCGAAATGGTTTGGATTGGGAATTTGAATGCCTTCCAAACGCCATAGTACCCCGGTTGGCGAGTTTCCTCGAATTACGATTTCATTTCCCAGGTCATCCGAGGATCCCAGGCTGACGCCCGCATAATTTTGTGCCATCCTTGCCGGGTCAAACGCGCTGAATGCATACCTGGAAGTTTCTTCTACCGAAAATGTTCGTGCACTTACGGTAGCAAATTCATTGAGTGGTTTTGTTTTGTCTAATTGAGATTCGGCTGTGATCACTACTTCGGCTAGTTGCTCGGCAGATTCCAGCATTTCAATGTTTAATACTAATTCCTTTCCAGATGTGATTAATATGCTGTTCATGATCACAGGTTCGTATCCGAGATAGGTGATTTGAATATTATGCCTGCCAACCGGCACCTTTTCAATTTTAAAATAGCCGTCCGAATCTGAAAATGCTCCAAGGGGTACTTCCGTTGTGGTGATGGCAATAGTTGCTCCGACCAGAGGCGTTTTAATGTCTTTATCTACGATGTTTCCGCGAATGGTTTGTGTGATAGATTGGGCGGATACGGAGACCTGAAGCAATAGCATGCCCAGGCCTATCAGTGTGCATTTGATAGATCTCATGTTCGATTATTATAGTGTATAGAATTTAATTCCTAAACCAAGTGTAGTTGGTTTAAGTCATATATTTATTTGGCCAAAGCATCTCCATTTCGAACAGGTGATTACCTCGCCGATGTAGGATAAAATGATCTGGTTTTTACTTGAAGACCAAAATTTTCAACAAGTAAAAAAGGCTTTCGCCGAAAGGCAATTAATTTTTTGGTGGAATAAAAAATCTATTTTTTTGAGCTTCTTTAAAAAACATGTGTTGGATGATTTCCTGTGAAAACAAATGATCATTTTTCTGTAGTACATCATAATGATGTGTAAAGAGGATGGAAACCCCTATTCAAGGAGTAAAAAAAATGATAAATAGCAGGAAGGTCCAGGCTTTTTAAGTGCAGATTATTTTACCTCAAACCACATTTTGCGAAAACCGTCCGGGTCGCCACTGTAATTAACGGTGATTTCTTCACCGGGTTGAATTTCCCTTAAGGCGTAAAAATCGAGCGTGTTGCCTTCAAAATCAGGACGGTATTCTGCATTGGGTTGGTAGGAGTGGTTGTAGAGTGAACCATAACCCAGCACCAGCGCACACTGGCTGTCATCTGCACCCCAGATAAAATAATAATCGTGCAACAGTGTTTGGTCAAGTTTTGCCTGGTCAGTACCGGGAAGTACTAAAACCGGACAAATTTCCAGAGGGGCTCCTTCCGGGATAATCGTTGCGCTAAATACCCCTCGATCTCCTAAGTCACTGGAGGCTATGTAAAGTCCCGGATGAATTTGCATTTGGAATAATTGTAAGCGAAAAGTACAAAATAATCTGAAGTCCAACTTTCATTCAAATGCTTCCTATCTAATCGAATTGACTATATTTAGACAGCTTAACCTTTATACCCAAGCGCAAGTGGTTTGGGAAATTTTAACAACTTTATTTTTTTGGCCTACAAGGCAAAAAACACAGGCATTGCCTTAGCTATGGCGAGTATTTTTAACGCTGTAGGGCGGAAAAAGAAAAAGATAAAAAGCCCAAACCACTTTCGTTTGGGTATAAGATTATGGAACCTGGAAATCTGAAAACATTCCCAATATTGACGACTGAACGCTTGACTCTCCGACAATTATCGGATAGCGATGTCCAGGAAGTATTTCTTCTTCGTTCTGACGCTCTAATAAACAAATACCTTGACCGACAGCCAAGTAAAACATTGGAAGACGCCTTAAAATTTATTGAGCAGGTAAAAGACAATAGCCTTTCTTATTGGGCAATTACACAAAAAGGAAACGAAAAACTTGTAGGAACTATTTGCCTCTATGATGTTTCAGAAGAACTAAAAAAATGTGAAATCGGATATGAACTTTTATCGGAACATCAAGGAAAAGGAATCATGAGAGAGGCAGCAAAAGAAGTAATTGCATATTCTGTTCAAACACTTGGGTTAAAAACAATTGATGCTTACACCCATAAGGACAACCAAAGTTCAACCAACCTTCTTAAAGCATTAAAATTTAATCCTACAGCTCGTATTGATGAACCAAATTCACATTTGATTTTATTCCGACTAACTATTTGAAATAAAAAACCAATTTGCGTGTGAGTTTCCTCGCGGAGCCGAAGAGAAACTCCCCAATCAGCGCAGCTGATCCTCCCCCGCGAAGCCTAAGGCGAGCACTCCCCACGACGCGCAGCGGAGTCTCCCCGAGATAGTTTGAGCGTTTAGGGCTGCGCGCAGTCTAGGGCCTTTGGCCCGGTCTAGTTGGCCTGTCGGCTGCACGGTCTATGCGGTCATTCTGACCTGCAGGTCTATTTATTTCCTGAACAGAAATTTAGTCGAGCGTCTATAAATTCGTCCGTGACGAATCAACCGGCCTTAACGTTTTAAACGCTTCAAACGCGTTAAACTTGAGCAAAGCGAACACAATCTCCCCAATCAGCATAGCTGATCCTCCCCCGCGAAGCCGA
>JAGQWR010000177.1:0-3659 GCA_020437105.1 Saprospiraceae bacterium | reverse complement strand
GCACTCCCCACGACGCGCAGCGGAGTCTCCCCGAGATAGTTTGAGTGTGGGTTTGGGTTTGGCCCGATAGCTATCGGAGGAGTGTGAGTTTCCTCGCGGAGCCGCAGAGAATCTCCACGATCAGCGCAGCTGATCAATCCACGCAAGCCGCAGGCGAGCAATCCACCCGACGCGCAGCGGAGGCTCCACGAAATAGTTTGAGCGTTTAGGGCTGCGCCCAGTCGAAAGTCGAGGGTCTAAGGTCGAAGACATACACTTTAAACCTTCGCAAAGCGAACACAATCTCCCCAATCAGCAAAGCTGATCCTCCCCCGCGAAGCCGAAGGCGAGCACTCCCCACGATGCGCAGCAGAGTATCAACCAGAAAACGTGCCCCCAGCAAAAACACATTAAGACTCAAAAATTAAGAATTAAGAATTCTTTCCCCTATCTTGTACACACAGAGAGATTAGTTCTATACCCGAAACGTATTAGTTTGGGGATAAAAGAACACTCAAAAAGAGACAATGAAAAATCAAGCGCTCCCTCGCGGCTTGGACATGAGCCGTTTTTTTCTCTCTGTACTTCTCCGCTATGGGATAAGTCATATCCTGTATTTACTTCCGTCTTATAGATTATTGAATGAATTGCTGAAGAAGCCATTAGTGTTTGGTATGGGTATTCCTATGCTGTTTTAAAATGGAGAGGAGAGCGTGTAGGATTGTGTTTATCAGCCCGGTTTAGACGGGATAAGTATTATGGATAGGAATATAGCAATACGTTGTGTGTAATAAAATGAGACTAATATTAGTACTTACTGTGTTATTTTATATTTCTTGTCATGAGGCAGGTGATACTATTGTTGTGAAAGGTTGTTTAGGAGAACAGGTTAGAAATAACCAAGAAGCTTCCAACATAGAAAGCCTTGAAAGATTTGAAAAATTCGGTAGTCAACCTCTGCTCAAAGAAAGTGGTTTTATTCTCATTAATTGGGAAAAGGATCTTAGAGGATTTGGACATTTTTGGGGGGAATGTTTTGAGCGCGTTAATAGTTATTTGATATTAATTAGAGAGGATCAGGGTGAATATTTTTGTGAGACGATTGTATCCCGATCATTCGATTGTAATTATGTTGCAGAATACCAGAAAAGAAAGCTGAATTTTAGCCGATGGGTTGAAATAGAAAACATTCTGCTTAAATCGAATATTCTATGTCTTGAATCAGCGGATCGAATTTATGACACTTTGGATGTAGAACCTTTAAGAGGAGATGGATATTCAGTTTTTTACTCTAAAGAAAATGTACTCTATTCAACTGAGGAAAATTATTTGGGTAACGATCTGGAAATTGATTCGATTTTTGGTCAGCTTATTTCAAATGTAATGCCAAGGCCAGAGCCATTTCTGTGGGTTGGAAAACATAGGTTCGATGATGTCTCTGTATCCAGCATTCAACTTGGATTAAGACCTATTTATAAGTTTAAGGAAGTCGTTTTCAGCCAGGATACTTCATTCTTTGAAAAACTGGGGAGCCAAAAAAGTGAAAGGTATTTATCCTATTCAGTAGAATTTGAATGTGAGAAAGAAGGGACCGATCAGCAAGAACATTATTGGCGTGGAGATATTACTGCTATTTTGTATGATGAATCAATAGTGAAAATTTTGTACTCTATTCATTTGTTTAATGGGAGAAACATTATTTTATAAACTACACACAACAGTGTGCATATATCCATGGTTCCGCTGCGCTCCACCACGGTATATGCACCAATCGTTCTCGGCAAGCAAAAAAGATAAAAAACAACAATGAAAATCCAGAAAATCAAAATACATAATTTTAGGTCAATTGAAGATGCTGAATTCAATTTGGATGATTATTCGCTTTTAATTGGAGAAAATAATTCAGGGAAGACAACTATAATTACAGCAATTAGAATGTTTTATGAAGACAAAGGGTTAAAATTTGTCGAAGCAAGAGACTTTCCAAAGTTTCAAGTAAATGATGCAGAAAGTTGGGTTGAAATATATTACATAACAACAGAGGAGGAACAAGAGAATTTAAAGGAAGAATACAAATCAGCAGATAATTTATTAAAAGTTAGGAAGTATTTGAAATCCTCTGAAAAAACATACAAAGGAAATCTTTATGCATATGAAAATGGAAATTTAACCCATGAAAATCAATTCTACGGTTCGACAAATGTTGGCAAAAGTAAAATAGGCAAGATTCTATATATTCCTGCACTAAGTAAAACTGATGAAGGTTTAAAAATGTCGGGACCTTCTCCACTAAGAGATATGGTAAATTTTGTTTTTGAAAAAGTTGTCGAAAGTAGTGAATCATTCAAAAATTTAAGTGGTGCCTTTGAAGCTTTCAATACAGAAATATCAAAAGAAGAAACTACTGACGGATTTTCTATTGATTCTTTAACTGATGATATAAATAGTGAAATCAGTCAATTCGGTCTTGGTTTCGGGTTAGGAGTGAATACAATTAAACCAAGTGACATTGTAAAAAATTTAATCTCACACAGCTTCAAGGACTCAAATTTAGAAAGTGATATTGATGATGTTAGTGCTCTTGGACAAGGAGTGCAAAGACATTTGATTTATACATTAATCAGATTATCCTCAAAATATTCTGAAACAAAAACAGCGAAAAAGAAAGATTTTTCACCTGACCTGACAATTATCCTTTTTGAAGAACCAGAAGCATTTTTGCATCCATCTCAGCAAGAACAATTAAACGTTAGTTTAAGAACTCTTTCCAAGGAAGATAATCAACAGATTTTGATTACATCCCATTCATCAACCTTTACCAGTAAGAATATTCAGGAAATAAAGAACATCATAAGAATTAACAAGACGGTGGGAAAAGCAAAAACTTTTCAATTAAATACAAATAGTCTTGATACGCTCTTAAATGACAATGTTGGTTTATACACTCATTTTTGTAATATTTTGCAAGACCCAAGCGAATCAGAAACTTTGAAGAACAAAATCAGGGGAAAATATGGTGATGATACACCAGATGAAGCCAATAAATTGATTGAAGAGGCTTTAAAATATTTTCTTTGGCTTGATTCAGAAAGGTCATCAATGTTCTTCGCAAAACACGTTGTAATTTGTGAAGGGGCAAGTGAAAAGATTTTTATAGACTATTTGCTAAATGAAAATTGGCACGACTTAAAAAAGAAACATTTATATTGTTTAGATGCGTTAGGAAAGTTCAATATTCACAGGTACATGAATTTACTTGGATGCTTAGGAATTGACCACTCTGTAATAATGGATAAAGACCAAGATAAAGATGTTCAAAAACAAGTAAATGAATTTATTGACAATAAGAAGAATACATTTACAAAGGAGATTCATGCGTTTGAAATTGATTTTGAAGATTTTTTGGGGATACCGAAACCTCCGAATAATAGAAATGACTTGAAGCCAATGAATGTAATGATGCGGTTTAATAACGGTGAAATTACAGAACCTAAAATCGAAGGATTAAAAACTATAATTGAAAATTTGATAAAAGAATAAGCCAGCCGAGAATCGAGTAGACGGCCTCGGCTAGTAAACTAGCCGAGGTGCGCCTCTCACACCACCGTACGTACGGGTCTCGTATACGGCGGTTCATTAATGAGACTTTCCTTTTTGATAATATTCGATTAAACTAATGT
>JAGQWR010000176.1 GCA_020437105.1 Saprospiraceae bacterium | reverse complement strand
GGCATAGACTGGAATTAGTTTGAGTGTGAGTTTGAGTGTGAGTTTGCCCCTTATTCGATCGCAGTCAGGTCATACTGACTTGGTTCGGCTTCTGAAATGACCATTGGAATATCCTTTTTAATCGTGCGCTGTTGAACAAGACTTAAGTCCTCAAAGGATTTTCCAAAACGTTTGTGTGCTTCTAAATCCCGGCATTCGCGGTAAGCGGCTAATAATTCATTATAGACTTGCAGGTAGGTATCATACTCCGTATTTCGATCGTGGTGGAGGGAGACAACGGCATTCGCCGGACTAATTGCCAGCGTTTTCACTCCTTCCGGATTCAAAATAAAATTAGTCGCAAAATCGCGCAGATCTGAAAGATTCATGGGTTCTTTTTCAACCAATAATTGATTGGCTCCATTGACCTTGATCGTCAGAGTGTTTCGATCGGCATAAGGCACAAATGGTGCCGGTGTTTCGACCCAGGGCGGGAGTCTGACCAGTAATCCACTTTCATTTAGGATGGTGGTAGTCAGGAAGAAAAAGATCAGCAAGAGGAAGGCGATATCGGCCATAGAGCCAGTAGGTGCATCTGGAAGGCGGCGGTGTTTTCTTGAGTTAAACATGCTCGAAAAATTTTGGTGAAAAAATTCGAGGTGTTTTTCGACAAATAGAACGTGTTTTGGATTTTAAGATGTAGAGAAGCCGGATATTGGTGTTTGGGACCATTTTTTTCTTTAGGTTTAGGATCATCCATTGTAACCATCACAACTTTTATTACCACAATGCTTGCAAATTTTCGAAAAAACTGGACCGCGCTTTGGAACCCTAATATGTATCATGGCTGGGGGAAGGAGCAGAATTATTTTGAAGGTTGGTATTTTAAATGGGTTGACCCGGAAGAGCAGATTGTATTAGCTATCATACCTGGCATTTCCAAGGGGCCGGATGGGGAGCAGCATGCCTTTGTGCAGGTATTTGACGGGGTGGCCTGCAAGGCCTGGTACCTTCGTTTTGAAGCCAGCGAATTTAAGCCCCACGCAGATCAATTTGCACTGGATCTGGGGAACAATTATTTTTCAGCAGAAATGGTTCGGCTAGACCTCCCTAATTTGAAAGGGGAAATCCGTATGCAAGCCTTACACCCCTGGCCGAAGATGCTGGGTGCACCGGGGATCATGGGTTGGTATTCCTTTGTGCCATTTATGCAGTGTTATCATGGAGTGGTGAGCCTGCATCACCGGTTGGAAGGCAGCCTCGAATTTGAGGGTAGAACAATTTCATTTACCGGTGGCACGGGCTATGGCGAAAAAGACTGGGGACGCTCATTCCCAAGTGCCTGGATCTGGATGCAAAGCAATCATTTTGGGGTGGATGAGCCAATCTGTCTGATGGCATCGGTTGCTAATATCCCCTGGCTGGGAAGCTCCTTTGTGGGCTATATTGTCGGATTTTTATTTGAAGGAGAATTACATCGCTTTGCGACTTACACAGGTGCAAAGATGTCTGCAAGCTATGAGGACAAGGGAGTCCGGGTGGTCTTTTATGACAAGAAAAAACGCCTGGAAATTTTCGCTATTCCTGCTGCCGGCACGGATCTGGTTTCTCCCCTTTCAGGCGAAATGACCGGAAAAGTAAATGAGAGTTTACAAGCAACACTTGAGGTAAGGTTTGAGGAAAACGGGGTGGAGCGATTCCGGGGAACCGGCCGAAATGCCGGCTTGGAATTAGCGGGGGCGCTAAACACATTGATAGGGTAAAAATGCTGGCGAAATGAAAATTTGCATTGCACAGACAAAATCCTTAAAAGGAAAAGTTCAAGAGAACATAAAAAATCACTTGCAAATAATTGATAGTGCAATCAGCTTAAATGCCGATTTAATCATTTTCCCTGAATTATCTATTACAAACTACGAACCAAGCTTAGCCAAGGATCTAGCCACCACTATTGAGAACAGCATTTTCGATCCATTTCAGGAATTGTCAGACAAAGGCAACATATCTATCGGAGTTGGAATGCCTACAAAAACGGCTAAAGGAATTTATATCAGCATGCTTCTTTTCCAGCCGGATAAAAAAAGAGTTGTGTATTCTAAACAAATACTACACTCTGACGAATATCCCTTTTTTATTAATGGAAACGAGCAAACCTTTATAAATATTAAAGGCCATAAAATTGCAGTCGGCATTTGCTACGAAACACTACAAATGGAACACTTTTTAAACGCAACTAAAAATGGCGCCAATCTCTACATTGCAAGTGTTGCCAAATCAAAAAGCGGCATTGAAAAAGCTTATTCACATTTTCCAAAAATGGCGGCCGAATTTAAAACACCCGTACTACTGTCCAATTGCGTAGGATATTGCGACAACTTTTTAAGCCACGGACATAGTGCTGTTTGGAATAAAAATGGAAAATTAACCGGGCAATTAGATGCCGAAAATCAAGGGATTTTAATTTACGACACTAATTCGGAATTATACCCAAACGAAAGTGGTTTGGGAAAATTTAGCAACTTTATTTTTTTGGCCTACAAGGCAAAAAACGCAGGCATAGCCTTAGCTATGGCGAGTATTTTTAACGAAGTAGGACGTAAAAAGAAAAAGATAAAAAGCCCTAATTACTTTCGTTTGGGTATAACTACGGCTCATCAAATACAAATAGAGAAAGGGAAATTATCTGAACTGGATAAATTAATTCAAATTTATTTCAATGGCAAGAATGAATTAGAACGACATGGCATTTATCAATGGACAAATAATTATCCTACACCTTCAATCATTGAAAGTGATTTACAAAAAGGAGTCCTTTATACTTTAAAAAATGGTCCTGAAATAATTGGAGCAATCAATTTAAGCGAAGAACAAGAACCAGAATATCAATCCGTTAATTGGAAATTTAATGGCTCAAAAATATTGGTCATTCACAGACTGGTAATTGATCCCAAACACCAAAGGCAAGGTTATGCAAAACGATTGATGGACTTTGCAGAAAATTTTGCCCGTGAGAACAATTATTCATCGATAAGATTAGATGCGTATAGTCAGAATAATAGCGCCGTGGAATTTTATAAAAAGCGAAACTATTTTATTCGTGGTGCTGTCTCTTTTCCGGAAAGAGAACATCCTTTTCATTGTATGGAAAAAGAAATAATGCCTCTTTAAACATATATCCAAACAGGTTTTATTCGGCTATCACCAGGGGTACCTCCCGCAATTTCAATAAAGCTACATTCTCGATATGGTGCGTATGCGGAAACATATCCACAGGCTGCACCATCTCTACGGTATAGAGGTCGTTGAGCAATTGCAGGTCGCGGGCCTGCGTAGCCGGATTACAACTTACATACACAATCTTGGGTGCTTTTAATTCCCTGAAAATTTCGACCACTTTGGGGTGCATGCCGGCACGTGGCGGATCGGTGATAACCAAATCAGGCTTACCGTGTTTTTCGGTAAATTCATTGGTGAGGATATCTTTCACATCGCCTGCATAGAAGGTCGTGTTTTCGATGCCATTTAATTGGGCATTTAGCTTAGCGTCCTCTATGGCTGCCTCGATTTCTTCTACTCCGGTTACATGCTTGCTGTGTTGGGCGATGTAGAGCGCGATACTCCCTACTCCGGTATAGAGGTCATACACATTTTGCGTGCCGTCTAGTCCGGCAAATTTTACGACAACATCGTACAAGACGCTCGCCTGGCGGGTATTGGTCTGAAAAAACGATTTAGGGCCCACCCGGAAGCGTACATGTCCGAGTGCTTCTTCAATGTACCCCTTACCGGAATACGTGTGCATATCCAGATCGAGCAGAAAATCATTTGCCTTGCTGTTGATCGTATAAATAACCGTGGTAATTTCGGGAAACTGCTTAATGACAGCATCCAAAAAGTTTTTGCGCTTTTTTTCATCCTCCTGGTAAAAGCTCAACAGTAGCAAGGTTTCGCCCAGGCTGGACGTGCGCACAATCATGTGCCGGAGAAAGCCTTTTTGTGCTCTGACATCAAAAAATTCGAGCTTTTGTTCCAGCGCTATTTCCCGAATGGCATTCCGGATTTCATTGGAAGGAGTACCCTGCAACCAGCAATGCTCAATATCAATGATCTTATCAAAAGCGCCCTGCGGATGGAAACCCAGTACGTTTTGCTCATTGCTTACATCGTCATTGTTCAATTCCTCAGCGGTAAGCCAGCGTTTATTGGAGAAAGCAAACTCCATTTTATTTCGGTAATACCTGGTTTCTTCCGCACCAAGGATGGGGAAAAACTCACCGATCTCCACTTTAGCAATCCGCTCCAGCGCATTTTTGACGATCTGCTCTTTTTGATCAATCTGCACCTCATAGCTCAGATTTTGCCACTTGCAGCCTCCACAGGCTCCAAAATGTGCACAAAAAGGCTCCACCCGATCAGTCGAATAGCTGCGAAACTGGATGGGAAATCCCATCATATATCCTTTCCGCTTTTTCGTAACCCGAACATCTACCACATCTCCCGGCACTACTTTCTCAACAAATACAACACGCCCTTCGGTATCGCGTCCTACAGCACGTCCTTTGTCGGCAATTCCTGTAATTGTTACCTCTGTCAGGGTAATTGGTCTGCGTTGTCTTCCCATTATCAATCCTAATTGAAACGCAAAAGTACGTTTATTAGGTAATAGATTTTTTATTAGTCGAAAGTCGAGGGCTACTCAAACCCAAACTCAAACCCAAACTCAAACTCAAACTCAAACTCAAACTCAAACTAATTCCAGTCTATGCC
>JAGQWR010000175.1:5789-7824 GCA_020437105.1 Saprospiraceae bacterium | reverse complement strand
AGCCAGAAATGTTCATGGATGGGATTTCCTAGGGATATCTAAGTCAGGGTGTTTCGATGCTTAAAGTACTTCCGCTTGTGTCGAATGAAGTTACTAGAATTCCATGTAAAATAAAAGTCTTTCCAATATTAGGGTTAATCAAAATCCTAATTCTGATTATTTTTTATTCAACAGCTTTCCTTGCAAGGCCCGGAAAATGCTTTCCTCTATTATATCCGTAGCCTTATCCCAGCTAAATTTCGTCCGCTGTATCCGGCCCTGATCCACCAATTTCTGCCGCAAGGATGGCGTAGAATCTAATTGCTGCATGGCCTGACTAATTGCCTCAATTGAAGTCGGATCAACCAATAAACCTGCTGTTCCACAAACCTCCGGCATGGAGGAAACATTCGAACTGATTATCGGAACCTCGGCGTACATCGCCTCTAATAAAGGCACACCAAATCCTTCGAAAAGGGAAACATAGGTCAAGGCCCGCGCAGCACCCAGGACTTGTCCCAATGCTTCTCCGGATAAATAACCCAGTAACTTTATATCGTTCTGGTACGCAGATTGTTCATAAGCCGTCCGAACAGATTCAGACTGCCAGGCAAATCGACCTGCAATAAGTAATTTGGTATCCGACCCGCTCGCTTTTTTAAATTCCGAAAAGGCCCGGATCAGTCGATCCACATTTTTTCGCGGATGCACAGCTCCCACATAAAAAAAATAAGGCCGTCCATCGGCATACTGTGCCTGTACCGCCGCTATTTCATTCCCCGAAAGGGGTTTAAAAGGAGTACGCACCCCATTACAGGCCGTAGCGACTTTCGTCGAATCAATGCCGTATGTTCTGATTATATCCTGACTCGTGTATTCTGATACGGATACCACCTGCTCTGCCCGGGAATGAAATTTAGGCACAAAATGCCGGTAGTATGTACTCGCTAAATAGGGTACCTGTTCCGGGTAATGCTCAAAAGCCAAATCATGGGTAACCAGCACGGTTGGTACCTTCGAACGCAGGGACACATAACCATCCGGAGAAAAAAAAACATCGGCCTTCCATTGACGAAGCACCCTTGGTATAGCCCATTCAAACCACCAATACCAGAGAAAAGGGTGCCGGGCAGGTGGAAAAACCACCTTAGCTTCTACATTATCAGCGAATATAAACTCAGAATCAAAAGGCCTGTCGAAAAGAAACAAAAACTTATCCTGCGGCCGACGTTCCACCAGCCGCTTTGCCACCTCCTGAGTGAAAAGTCCGATTCCTTCCATTTTACCGGGAATCAAAAAACGGGTGTTTATCGCAATGCGCATTAAATACGAAAGTCTGGTTTTTTTATGAAAACATGCAAATTGATTGTATGCCAAACGATAAACAAACAAAATCACTCCCAAACAAAGCCACCTATCCACTCACATTTTACTTAACTTTCGGCCAAGAATATACCAAAAATATGATCAAAACGGATGTACTCATAATCGGTGCCGGTATTGCCGGATTAACAACAGCGATCAAACTGGCCCGGAAGAAACCCGATCTCCAAATCACCGTTCTGAATAAAACAAAAGAAGGCGATACCAATACCAGCTACGCTCAGGGAGGTGTGGCCGCTGTATGGGACGAATCCTTCGATTCATTCGAAAAACATATCGCCGACACGTTAGATGCCGGCGACGGACTTTGTGATCCGGAGGTAGTCGAAATTGTGGTTAAAGAAGGACCGGAGCGCGTTCGGGAAATCATTGGCTGGGGTGCCCGATTCGACAAAGAAGATGGTCGCGAAGCCTACGATCTCGGAAGAGAAGGTGGCCATTCCGAAAACCGGATTCTACATTATAAAGATGCCACAGGCTGGGAAATCCAACGCGCCCTGGGAGAAGAATTAGACCGACACCCCAATATCACGCTGCACGAACATTACTTCGCACTTGATCTGATTACACAACACCACCTGGGCTATACCATTACCCGGGTCACCCCGGAAATCGAATGTTACGGTAGTTATGTATTAAACCGCATTACCGGAGAAATTGAAACCATGCTGGC
>JAGQWR010000175.1:2419-5729 GCA_020437105.1 Saprospiraceae bacterium | reverse complement strand
ACCAACCCGATTATCGCTACGGGAGATGGCATCGCCATGACCTATCGGGCCAAGGGACGAATGGAAAATTTGGAATTCGTACAGTTTCACCCAACCGGATTATATAACCCGGCAGGTGAAAATCCAACCTTCCTGATTTCAGAAGCTGTGCGAGGCGAGGGTGCTATACTCCGAACAAAAGATGGGGAAGAATTTATGACCAAATACGATATACGTGGCTCCCTGGCACCACGGGATATTGTAGCTCGAGCCATCGATAAAGAAATGAAAATGCGAGGCGATGAATGCATGTACCTTGATTGCACCCATTTAGACGAACACGCATTTACCAAACACTTCCCAAATATTTACGAAAAATGTATGAGCATCGGAATCAATCCGATGCAGGAAATGATCCCTGTTACACCGGTCTGCCACTACCTTTGTGGCGGTATTCTCGTGGATAAAATGGGCCGCTCTTCAATCCAAAACCTGTACGCATGTGGCGAATGTACCAGCACCGGCCTGCATGGTGCCAACCGCCTGGCATCCAACTCCCTGCTGGAAGCAATGGTTTTTGGCCACCGGATACACCTGGACCTGGTGGAACGTATCGACGACCTTAGCTGGCAGGATAATATCCCCGAATGGGACACCTTCGAGAGTAAACAACCCGTAGAGCAGGTTCTCATCACTCAGGAATTAAAAGAGCTGCACGAAATCATGAGCTATTATGTCGGGATCGTACGCTCCAACCTCCGCCTGAAACGGGCAATGGACCGCCTCTGGATTCTGTATCGGGAAACCGAAGCCCTTTACAACGATAGCGCTATCTCGCCAAAACTTTGCGAATTGAGAAACCTGATAACACTCGCTTATCTGGTGTCCAGATCCGCAACCATGCGTAGAGAAAGCAGAGGACTCCATTTTACAACGGATTACCCCGGCAAACTGGATTTTTTAGACAGGTCGATACTGTAGGTAGTTTGAGTTTGAGTTTGGGTTTGAGTTTGAGTTGAGTTTGAATAAGGTCACTAACCCACTAACCCACTCCCAATACGTCAGCTTTCTGAATCCTTGATTGGCTTTCATTTTCCGGCATATTCCACTATCTTGAAGGTTATAATTAGCGGAATATGCCTAAAACGCCTTCAAGTAAATTGTTTGACCTTGTCAAATCCCTGAGTGGTAGCGAAAAGCGTTACTTTAAGCTATTTGTGCGGGGAGACGATCGCGATAACAAATATTTACGCCTTTTTGAAGCGATCGAAAATCAGGAAACATTTGAAGAAGAATCCCTTAAAAAAGAAATTTACGGAAGCCAGCGTATTGAAAGTCGCAAGTATTCGGAGCTAAAATCCTATCTCTACGACCTCATTTTAAAATCTCTCCAACAGTATGATGAAAAAGGCTCGATCGACGCCCGCCTGAAAACCTACTTATTGGATATCCGGGTTTTATTTAAGCGGTCACATTTTGACGAATGTTTTGAGCGTATGCAAAAAGCCCGGAAAATTGCAAAACGCTACGAACACTTTACAGCCTTACTCGAATTACTGCAATGGGAAAAAAAGATTGCTTATGCCCAAACCAATATCGCCCGGCTGGATAAAGAATTGCCCCGCACACGCAGAGAAGAAGCCCATTATCTCTGGCAACAACAATTAGTTGCCAACTACAGAAATCTATTACTGCAACTGCTCATCACCCTTCGAAAAGATGCCTCCCTGCGCTCTGAAAATCAAGCAGACCAATTGGAAACCCTTATGAGTGATCCCTTGTTACAGGAACTTCCGGCCGGCAGTTCCTACCATGCTCAGGTGCTGTATCATCGAATCTATGGGGTTTATCACTATGGCCGACAAGATTTCCCCAAATTCTTTGAGTCTAGTAAAACCCTGCTCAAAATAATGGAATCCCAACCCCATTTTCTAAAGGAAGATGTCTCCGAATATATATCGGCACTTTATAACTTCATATTTAGCTGTGGCTGGCTAAAAGCCTATAAAGAACTGGAACTTGGATTGGAGAAATTGTCGAATGTAGCCCCAATTACACTAGATGACGAACTCAAAGTACACCGCCAGTACTATATGGCAAAATTCAGTTACTGTATATTAAAAGGAGACTTCAAAGAAGGCTTACGGGCACTCAACACCCACCAACAGGCACTAGAGAAATTTCCGGATCCGGCGTTTCGAAAAAATACCTTTTACCTGCAATATTTCTATATCCACTTTGGCAACAGAAACTATTCGGAGGCACTTACCTTCCTGAACGAATGGCTCAATTTATCCGGCAACATCGAGCGCCGGGATCTCCAGAGTTTATCCAGAATCCTAAATCTTATTCTGCACTATGAAATGGGAAATTCGCTTTTGCTCGACTCCCTGCTGCGATCAACCTACAGGTACCTGAGAAAACAGGAACGCATCTTCCAGTACGAACAACTAATGTTGAATTTCTTTAGAACGCTCGGACGGGCAGCAGATCGCACCAAAACAAAAGAAGCCTTCCTTCAATTAAAAGAAGACTTACATCCGTTGTTTGAACTTGCTCCGGAAAAACCCATGCTGGAACTCTTTGACATCCTCGCCTGGGTGGAAAGCAAAATCAAACAAAAAGACTTCGGTGAAGTCAAACAAGATTGGTTCAACCAATCCTTATCCAATTAATCGACTGTTAGTGATATTGCCAGACCAGGCTACAGCTGCCGGAGGATCTTCCCGAATCTCCAGTTCGCCCCAGTTTATCTGACCATTTGAGCCTGCTCCACCAGGCATACCCGGCACCCACTTGTATCCGCCTTTTACAGCTTTACAGGACTTTTCAGACAAAGCCTTATTCCTGAATTGATCGATTGTAATTTTTTCCTTTGACATAAGCCGCTTTTTTTGAAGTTGAGAAAACTTGCGCAGATTAAATATAGAAATTTCTGCAAGTCCATAGGAACCAAAAAAAATCAAAAGTCAGGTTTTTAACTAAAAAACCAAAGATTCTCTGCCTCCCAGGCTTATTCCCCTAACGATCCGGAAGCGCCAAAGGTTTCCTCCACAATTTGATTTGCCATCGGGACGACCAAATTTGTTTCAAAACCACGCTGAAACCCATAATTGATTAAATCCTGAATTTTCTCGTAGCGCTTAACAATTTTGGTTTTTTCATGGTAGCGCTTGAGTAGCAACTCCTTAAGCACCTGTAAATAATCAGGCTCTTCAATTTCCTCCATGGCCTTGCCTATACAGTAAACAGATATTTCTTTTTTTCGAAGTTCGCCTTTAATTCGTATCCTTCCCCAATGCTTCATCCTAAATTTTCCACGGGCATAAGA
>JAGQWR010000175.1:0-2355 GCA_020437105.1 Saprospiraceae bacterium | reverse complement strand
ATCCCCATATACCATAAGATCCAGTAGTTTACGTCGCACTTCCTGATGGCAACGATCCTGATAGGCGCAATACCGCTGCAACTTTTTTAACGCTACCTCTTTGGTGATATATCCGCTGGACTTCCCTCTCACACCAAAACCTCTAAAAGCTCAAAAAGGTCATCTAATTCATCAAATGATTTGAATCCGACTTTTTCTTCTTCGCCGCCCCTTACATATATCCCTTCCGGTGAAAGTGTTTCCAGTATAGAAGGTACCTCCGTTACCCGCCAATTCATACCCAGCAGGATCGGAAAACGGTCACATAATTCTTTTAAAGCTATGTCTGAAAATGGGCGGCCCTGCTTCAGGTCGTCCAGTGATATCCTGTTGGAGTCCAGGTTCAGTAAAAACAGACCAGCCTCCCCGGCCATCTCTTCCAACTGGCTCTCCAGATCACTCCAGGACGTATCCGCACTCACCACAACTTCCTGAATGACAAACCATTCCCGGAGTCCGGCACGAATCGAATGATCCGCAAACGGACCTAATTGAATAGCATCTAACTCCAGGTCTGTAGCCAACTCCAAAATCTCCTCCAGGGATTGCAATCCAAATTCGCCTACAATAGCCGGACCATCCACCCATTCGCGGAAAGCGCGCAATGTTGGGGGACTAACATAATCCGGAGCATTTTCATCTAAACAGAAGCCCAACCAATCGACGTCCCATGCCGCGAAATACCGGGCATCAGTCAAATTGCTTACCGAACTTGCTTTTACTTTAGTTTGCAGCATAGATCAATTTTCTGCTGCAAAGATAGGCCTAAATGGTCTTGATCAACTCATTTCGATTGCGTAAATACCCGGAAAATCTAAAAGGCAACGGCCTCCCGAACAGTCGAGGCGATCAGATCACCCAGCTCCGATGTTGAAAAAGGAGTATCCGCATTTAAATCTACCGTACATTGGTTTTTATCCAGGCTACTTTTGATTGCCTGCCGAACCAAATCGCCGGCTTCTACCAAATCCAGGCTATCCAAGAGCATGGCAGCTGACAAAATAGTAGCAACCGGGTTTGCGATATTCTTCCCGGCCGCCTGCGGATAGGAGCCGTGGATCGGCTCAAATAAACTGGTCTCCGCTCCGATGGAAGCAGATGGCAACAATCCCATTGACCCGGCAATCACACTGGCCTCATCCGAAATAATATCTCCAAACATATTGGAAGTCAGGAGCACATCAAATTGGGTGGGCCATTGGATCATTTGCATAGCCGCATTATCCACAAACATATAATCAACTTCCACATCCGGGTATTCGGCCGACATCCGGCGAACAGTTTCCCGCCAGAGTCTGGAGGTTTCCAATACATTCGCTTTATCAACCAGCGTGAGTTTTCCCCGACGGGTTTGCGCAGCGCGAAAAGCCAAATGAGCAATGCGCTCAATCTCAAATACAGAATAGGCACATAGATCTGAGGCATATTGCCCGTCTGCACTTCTTGTTTTCTCTCCAAAATAAATACCGCCGGTTAATTCGCGATAGACTACAAAATCTGCCCCCTGTATTTTTTCAGCTTTCAAAGGCGATAAGTGAAGCAGAGAATCATAGGTCGTTACCGGACGAATATTCGCAAACAAACCCAGTTTTTTGCGTAAAGCCAACAAACCTTGCTCCGGACGCACTTTTGCCGAAGGATCATTGTCGTATTTGGGATGTCCGATGGCACCAAACAAAATAGCATCTGATCGCAGGCAGGCTTCCACAGTCTCCGGAGGTAAGGGATCACCGGTTTGGTCAATAGCCACAGCCCCCATCAAGGCATGTTCAAAATCAAAATGAATATCAAACCGATCTTCAATGGCTTCCAGAACCTTTAGCGCCTCGGCCACTACTTCCGGGCCAATTCCATCACCCGACAAAACGGCTATTTTATATGATTTTCCCATGATCTGTCCATTAAAATTTTAAAAAGTAACGGCTGGATTTTTGCTCAAAGTCTGCAATTTCCTCCTGCATGCTCAATAAATAATCTATATCATCATAGCCGTTTACCATGCACAACTTTTTGTATGCATCAATGTCAAAGGTTTCCTGCATCGAATCTCCCAGTCTGATCGTCTGTTCTTGAAGGTCGATTTCCAACACAACGTCCTTATCCTGAGCTACTGCCCGAAAAATAGATTGCAGAAAAGATTCTGAAACCTGCACAGGAAGTAATCCGTTATTCAACGCGTTTCCGCGAAAGATGTCTGCAAAAAAACTGGAGACAATAACCCGAAAGCCATAATCATATAAAGCCCAGGCAGCATGCTCTCTACTCGAACCACATCCAAAATTGCGGCCGGCAACCAAAATCTTGCCCGAGTAAGTC
>JAGQWR010000174.1:1398-2071 GCA_020437105.1 Saprospiraceae bacterium | reverse complement strand
AAATGATATAATTATGGCTAATCAAGAAGTAGAAATGTTTTTAGAAAGAGCTAAAAAGTGGAAAGAAGAAATGAAACTTTTACGAAAAATCTGCCTTGCTTGCGGAATGAAGGAAGAATTTAAATGGATGCACCCTTGTTATACCCTTGAAGGAAAAAATATTGTTTTGATTCACGGATTTAAAGAATACTGTGCCCTACTTTTTCACAAGGGAGTATTATTAAAGGACCAAGACAATATTTTAATTCAACAAACAGAAAATGTACAATCAGCACGCCAAATTCGGTTTACCAATTTGCAGGAAATAGTGAATTTAGAACACACCCTTAAAACCTATATTTTAGAAGCTATTGAGGTAGAGAAGGCAGGGTTAGAAGTAAAAATGAAAAAAACCGCAGAATTTGACATGCCTGTTGAATTTGAAGAAATCTTAGATAACAACCCAAATTTAAGAGCTTCCTTTAATGCGTTAACACCCGGACGGCAGAGAGCTTATTTACTTTATTTTTCAAAAGCCAAACAATCAAAAACCCGAAAGTCAAGAATAGAAAAATATATTCCAAAAATTTTGGAGGGCCAAGGATTAAATGATTAAGAACTTGTTTGCCGGAGTTTAAGAACGTGGTTGGGAATTGCTTTTGGATGCACTAGTGAACAAATTTTGTTCTGATCG
>JAGQWR010000174.1:0-1339 GCA_020437105.1 Saprospiraceae bacterium | reverse complement strand
GATAGCTATCGGAGGATGCGGGTTGTAAATCCCAATCATGTCCTAAATTAGCTGAGTCTGTATTTCCGCCACCACCAGAGGTAAACAAGTCCAAGCATCGTTATAGCTGCAGACAGGAAAAACGCACTGTCAAAATTAGCATAATCGTTGCCATATACCCAGGCGCTGGTTATTGCTCCCATGCCAATACCAATTTCCAGTGCAATATATGCTGTAGCCATTGCCCGTCCTCGTCGATCATCAGCTGAGCGGTCAATTACCCAGGCAAAAACAGCTGGCGAAGCCACACCTGCAGAAAAGCCGAAAGCGCCGGCACCTATCATCAGAAGGAGCGGGGTGTTTGCCAATCCCATAATGACAAGCGAAAAGGCAATCATGACAATAGATACCCGAATCTGAGGGACCCGACCTACCCGATCCGAGATTTTACCGGCAACCAACCTCGAAAGGATAGAAAAGAAAGTGAGCGAAGTGAAAAACATCCCTTTATTGGCCATCCCGACATATTCACTCTGGTCGGGCACGATGGTTAGAATAACCCCAAATCCGAAATAAACCATACTAATCACAACGGCAGGTGCAATGGCACTTGGCTCGATAATTTCCTTGCGTCTTATTTTCAGGAGTTTCGGGCTAAAAGGGACTTTATCTTTTAGTGTTTCCGGCAGTCCCAGGAGCAATATAATTGAAATCAGGGCAATAGCAGAAGAGACATAAAACATGGCATCCAGGCTGTAAGTCATGGTCAGAAAACTGCCAACAGGCGGAAACATGGTTGCTCCCAGGTTCATACTCACGCCTAATATCCCCATGGCTTCGCCGCGCCTTTTTACCGGTACAATATCTGCTGCAAAGGCGGTAGAAGCTGTTGGCTTAAAGCCCGTAGAAAAGCCATGAAAAAAGCGCAACAGCAAAAAGCCGGCAACGCCACTAATGAGTGGATACAACAAACTACATACCACGCAGACCAATGTACCTACGATCATAACCGGTACCCGCCCAATTGTATCGGATAGTTTTCCGCTAAAGGGACGGGATAGACCCGCAGCCAGGGTAAATAGAAAAATGATCATGCCTTTGTAATCTGCTCCGCCAAGCGAAGTCAGATAATTGGGCAATTCGGGAATGATCATGTTAAAACTACCTGCAAACAGTACATGGCTGCTGCACAGCAACAGGAAAGGACGGGTATATAACTGGGTTGCCTGAGTTTGCATCCGCAAAATTAATTCTTTCGCGGTTTTTTTATTTTTTTTCACGCCGAGACGCGGAGGGGAGTTTCACGCAGTGGTGCGGAGGTTTTTCACGCAGCGTTTTATTTTTTCCACGAGGAGAAGCA
>JAGQWR010000173.1 GCA_020437105.1 Saprospiraceae bacterium | reverse complement strand
AACTATTGTATTGCCGCCACTCATGGCGGCAATCTCAATGAAAAAGGTGGATTGCCGCCATTTATGTCGGCTATATTTGCTTTGCCCGATTCGAGCTATACATCCAAATCTTCCAACGGGCTCTTTAATTTGTCCCAGCCTTTTTTCGTAATATGCGTGTAAATCTCCGTCGTTTTACTGCTCTCATGACCTAACAAATCCTGGATATACCGAAGATCAACCCCCTTTTCCAGTAGATGCGTGGCAAAACTATGCCGCAAGGTGTGTACCGTAGCATGCGGATGAATACCCGCCCTGATCTTGGCCCGAATGAAAATATGCTGTACACTACGCTCCGAATAAGGCCCACCGTGAACCCCCTCAAATACCCACTCGACCGGCTGGTATAATTTGAAATATTCCTGTAAATTCTGAAAGGCTTTCGCTGATAGAAGGGTGTACCTGTCTTTCTTGCCCTTGGCCCCACGTATGAAGATCCGCTGCTTTTCGGCCTGTACATCAGGAATGCGCAGTCGCAAAACTTCACCCAGCCGCAGCCCACCCGAATACACGATCATCAAAATACAACGGTGTTTTAAATTCTTCGTCACTTGTAAAAGGCGCTCTACTTCCGATTCTGTAAGCACCTGAGGGAGTTTTCGGGGACGCTTCGGCCGGATCAGACCCTTGACTTTCTCCGCCTGCCCCAGAACCTCCACGTAAAATAGCTTGATCGCACTGAGAATCTGGTTTTGATACGACTCCGAAATGTGTCGCTCCTCGATTAATTGGAATATATATTGGTCAATTTGTTTCCTGGAAAGCGCACTAGGCTTGATCTCGTCGTAAAAGCGGATAAACTGACGCAAAGCATTCTTGTAGGTCTTGATGGTACGCCAACTGTACCGCTTTAATACCAAAATTTGCTCCAAAGCGGTCACCGCTGCTTCGTATCTGGCGGCCGGATATTCACGTTTGTTTCTGACCCGAGACTCCAATGCCCCATAAATGCTGCGCTCCGGCAGGTCTTTTCGAACTTGGAATGCAAACCTGGCAACCTCCGGTAGGTACTGCTCTATGAATCGAAGGGTCAGCCGGGTATACGGTATTTCCCAAAACTTTCCCTCCGCATTCCACTTGCGGCCATGTATGTTCTTAACAATGACCAAATAATCCGCAACCAATACATAAGGTAAATACAAGGCAAGCCAACCCGGTTTGTCAGGATGTAACTCAATTCGAACGATCGCTGCCGGCTCAGCGACCATGGAATTATTTACAGGCCACTTTCCCTTAGGCATAAAATAGGAAGTATTCATGTTGGTTCTTTTTCCGCATTGGAGCAGGGGCATTTCAAGATACCGGTATTCCCTCTCTTTTCAAAAAAAGAAGGCAAGGATTTTAGAACCCAAACGGGACTGTTCATATAAGAATGCCACTACCACAACCTCCAAGCCAAAATAAAACACCTCCAGCCTGGTTGTTCAAAAGCTACAAGTGGAGATAGACCAGACCAAACGGGAGATAGATCGCATGGCTTACTGAGGAAGAAATCCGAATAGGAGAAGGAAGCGTGAAACGGCAATAAATTGTCCCCTGAAAAAACAAACCCCTTGCAAGTCACTGACCTACAAGGGGTTGTTATTTGGGGTTGTGGAGACGGCGAGAGTGTCATTATATTCTGCAACACGTTGTAAATCAACTTATTATGATTTTAAAAATTGTCTATAGACAAAATATTTGTCTATGGACAGTTTTCCATTTTACATCTATAATCTAAAAAAGAACAAGCTGTTCGTGGGCACTAGGGATTTTTAATGAATTAGAGAACATCATTACCTCTTGGCCTTTGGAGGGTGTAGAAGCAGAATAATTGAGCGTATAGTTTTGCTGTCTATACTTACTATACAGAGATTTTATTTCTGGCACATTGTCATAAGTGACGATCCAGTTTAATTTTTTGAGCTTAGTTATTGCTTTTGCAACTGCTTCGTGATCTTTTGGAGAATAGTGATTTAGGTAAAGGCCCTGCCCTTTAACAAAATAAGGTGGATCAAAAAATATAAGAGATTTTTTAGGCAGTGTTTTCGTTAGATCTTTGATTAAATCGACAGCATCTAAATTTCGGATCGAAATCCTATCCCTGAAGTTGGCTATTTTAATAATCCTGTTAATTAAATCTTCTTTATTGAATCTTGCATCTATTTTATACTTTCCAGATTGGCTTCTTCCTCCAATTATACCAGCCGTTATTATCCCAGATCGATTAGCACGATTCATGAAAAAGGTTGAATACCCTAGGGCCAATTCTGATTGATTCTCTTTATCCTTTTGTATTTCTCTTTGCTTGTCCCATGTTTTAACTGTAATTGGGGTATCATATATAAGTTTGCAAATTTCATCTGTATGGTTTAATACTGAATACCAGAAACTATAAACAGATCGATCCTTATCGTTAATAATGGCTTTAGAAGCGTATTCGCTATATAACAAATCAAAGACAATGGCCGCCCCACCTGCATAAGGTTCAACATAGGTTCCATCACACAATTCATTCTCTCTAAAAATGGATTTAACGTATGCTGATAATTTTCGTTTGCTACCAGGGTATCTCAATGGAGAATAGAATTTCATTAATCTATTTTTGATCGTTTATGTGTTGCCACAATTTAGTAACAAATTCTTGAACCCCATCCCACATTTCTATGAGATCGTCTGCACTTGGAGCAATTCTATAATTATGAACGAAGCCATGCCAATTTGCAACACTCAAAACGCTTGTACTTGAAGCAAGCTGTTTTTTCATAGCTTTAGCATGTGCTGGAGGAAGTAACCTCTTATCAGCTAATGATTTAATTACAACATTTATTTTACCAGGCAGATTTGCATCATCTCCAGAAGGACCATTTGGTGAGAGTCCAATTTCATCCCTATAATAATCTACACTTAGTTCAATAAACACTCTAAAGAGGACACTTATAGCATTTTTATGGCCATCAATTTTCAACTTTGAAAGTTCCGAGAAAATTCCATTTATTCTATGTTGATCAATCCTGAGCTTATACCCGGTAGGGATTAATTTAGTCCTTGGAACTTTTGGTTTTGGAGGTGGATTTGAAGGAACTGGTTCTGGCTCTACACCAAAATCAACATTGCCAAAGTCTGATAATTTATATTTGCCTTTAACCTTATCCTCTTTTTTGGGTTTAATAGAATCTGGCAAAACATCATCAATAAATGAAACCCGTTGATTATGTGAATAAATTTCTTTGACGTTTACTTTTTTAACCTCCTCTGCAACCTTTACCAATGCCTTCGCAAGGAAATCTGGTTTAGTTGTGGTTGTAACTGTATTTCTACTAATATTGATTCCAAATATTTCTTTAAAATGGGAGTCCTCAACAAGACGCTTAAAATTTGTAACATTGGGCAAATTTTCAATCAGCTCTTTTTCTTCATCACTTACACTTTCAGATTCTTGGCAAAATGATAATATCTGAAGCAAGGGAGGATTCTTTCCTTGAATGGTTGAATCAAATCTGAGTTTTTCAAGTGACCCCCATTTTACAGTTCCGACACCCCCTAGTTCGCCTGAGTGTTTAACTTTTAACCAATGTAAAGCCTCTTTAGGATCTGGATGAACAACACATTTTACCATCCTAATCGGGTTTTTGTTAAATTCTTTTGAGAGTTCAACAAATTTCTTTTTAATTTTTGAGAATGCTGGATCATCAATTGATTCGGGGTTGTCTAATAATTTCAAGCAGAGGGTTCTTCTGTTGCCTTCTAGCACAATGTATTGATCACTATCATTTTCGAGTGGAGTTACATGTAGTAATTCTCCAGGATTTAAGCCTTTTTCAATTATATCAGAAGCTAAACTTTCTAAGCCAGCTTTTTTCGTTGAAAGCATCTTGGAATAGGCTTCACGCTGAGTCCTTACAGAAGAAAATCTAAAATTGTTTAGGTCTAAATTAAGATTAGACAATTTAATGTCATCAGTGTAATTCATCGGAGTAAAAATTATTCTGGGGTTTTATTTCCTGGCATCAATTGGGGGAAAATTTATTTTGAATAGCCGCGATCATTCCTTCTCCTCTAACTTCTTCACTCTCTCCCCCAACTCCTGCACATACTGCACTAAATCAGGAAAGTATAATAAACCAGATGTTGGGGCATCCAGACCAGGGAGCTCGGATAATTTATCCAGCGGCTGATCAGGAAGATCTATTGCTTTTATCTCTGTGGTTGAAATGACTTCGATATTGAGTCCGGTTAACCGTTGTAAGGTCATCATGACATCAATCGAAGGTATAGCGTGGCCGTTCTCGTAGTTTGACATGCTTCCCCTACTCACTCCTAGCAGTTCCCCAAATTCCTTTTGCTCGTATCGCCATTTTTTGCGAATGGCTTTAAGGTTTGCAGACAATAAGACTTTAGATAGAGTGGGATTCATGCCTATACTTGTGTACAAAAATGATAATAAACCTTGCATGTACAAGGAAATTATCTTATCATTGCATATATATATACAATGATAAGCAAATTGTCATGATGGACAAACACTTTATTCGCTCTCTACCTCATAAGATCACTGATTTACTTCAACACGGATCCATTAAAAATTTATCGGATCAATCCGGCTTAAGCCGAATAAGCATTAAGCAAATCCTGGATGGTCATTGGACTAATGAGGAGGTTGTAAAAGCCGCTTTTGAAATGCTCCATAAAGACAATGAAAAAGTACAGCAAATATTAGCTTTTGCCAAATATGATATAGTGGGTAATACATCTGATTAGCGAGGGAGGCTTTGCAGCCTCTCCTCTTTTTTCCCTTTCTAAATCTGATCCTATGAATCCTGCACTACAAATACAGCCTTATACCCCTCCCTCTTTTTCTGAAAAACGATTATTAGCCCTGCATTACGTGGTTATTTTCGAAACTGGAGAAACATACTCCAAACTCCCCCTTCGGGCTAAACTGATGATGCTGGTAGCCTTAGACGAGGAAAACCTAAATCCAATGACCTGGCCATTACATGAGGTCGAATCCTTTCTCGATCACATCATTGATCCTAAACTGTAGCAACCATGAAAAACCCAGACTTTGCAAAATTTTATGGTGGACTGATGCCGTCCTGGAAAACGCTTAAAACCTGTGGTCATGTAGGTAGCGGTATAACTGCCTTTACTTCTGTTTATCTCATAAGCCAAAGTAGCCTGAGTCATTTAATGCAAATCGGAGTCAGTATACTTTCTGTGCTGGTCACCTTTTTTGTGATACTTACCATCGAGGGAGGTATCAGCCGATTTGCTCCATATTGGGCACGGGCGATCGTACGAAAGAAATTTGCAAACCGATTTTTTATCGGCATGTTTGCTGGAGTTACTCTGGTTATGATTCCTTTGATTGTAGCCTCCCCTATTCTATCCGGACAGGGTGGAAAATTAGGCTTTGAACGATTGGCCGGAGAAGAACATCAAACCAATACGGATCCGGTAGAATCTAAATACCAAATCCAATACGATAGCCTGGCAAATACTTACGGTCTGGAGGAATCAGAGATCCGAGCTGGTTTTCAATCTCAAATAACTGCAGTACATGCCTCTTACCAGGCCCGAATACGGGAACAATGGGGTGTTTACAATCACAATAAGGGTTTACTACGTAACGGACATGATTGGGCACAGGGCCACATGAACAAGGCCAGCAAAAAAGTAAAGCAGCTGGAGGCAGAACGGGAAGCACAGAAAGCAGAAGTATTAGCTCAGCAAACCATTGCATTAAATGCTTTTTACGATCGCAGGGAGTCTGCCCTCCAGAACATCATTAATGCCCGTGATCGGAAACTTTCAATTATTGACCAGGCAGATTCCAGGAGAATCGGAAAGCATGATCAATTTAAAGGACAGTGGGGAAACTATGCGCTGTTCTTTGGGGTGTTCTGTAGTTTTCTCACATTGATAAGCGTATTCATGATCGAGGCATACCATGCCGGAGCTGGCCATGAAGTTTCGGAGTTTGTATATGCTCCGAAAGAAAGTAAAATTCAACATGCCATGGGAGCCATATCCAAATGGTTTGATGATCTCTACTGGACGGCTATCGGACGTATCCAGAAGCAACCTAAAATGGCTCCAAAAAGCACTGCATATACCAACCGTCAAATTGGTTTTTTTAATGCTGAAAATAATCCGAATGTTTCAGCTAAAAGTCTTGAAACTAAAGATTTTCAGGCTGAAAGTACCCCGAAAGTTTCAGGTACACATTCAGGTGAATTTGATGTACAATTTAGCCTTTTGCAAACCGAAAAATTGATAACCGATTTACGCAATCACTATAGACGATCTAAACAAGCTAGTTTAAAAGTTACTCGGGATGATAATGCCCGAAAGTACCAAGAGAAAAAGACACATGCGGAAAGCTTAGGAATAATGGTCCGAGAAACAAGTCCGACCTCCTTAAGTATCAGTTTCCGTACAGAAGAATAACACGAATTACATACCCCTTTTTCTGACCGATGCCCAGCACGGAAAGGGGATTTTAATACCTGATATGATGATACCAGAAGAAATATTTTTTAAGGATGCGCACGATAAAATGCTGGAGCAATTAGCTCAAATGTATCGATCGCTTAAGGAATATCGATCCCGGGAAAAGCATAGCGAAACCTGGGCAAAAAACCGAGCCGACCAGCTGACCAGTATTGCAGCATATATGAAGCAAGCAAAACTGACAGTTGAGGCCATACATGCGGAAGTGGATGGAGCCTACCGGCGTGGATACTTAAAAGGCAAAAAGCAAGCAGAACAGGGCACCCTTCGCCCGGTGGTTTGGAATCCTTTTGAGTTCCACCCGGAGGTAATCCAAAAGATTAAAAATCGAGAGGCACAGCGGCACTACATCAATTCAAAGGCAAAAATTAAATGGCATGACCATTACTAATCCTATGAGCGAACACATACTGGAACAGATCGAGCAGGAGCATTTGGATAATGAGCAACAGGGAGAAAAGCGGCGAAAAGAGATAATTGCCAAGGTGAAAGCTTTGATCAATGAAGAAAAGGAAAACCGATATGATTTCCCGATCAATGTTTTTCCGGAAAAACTGCGCGAGATCCTTCAACTATTTCACGATTGTTATGGCTTACCGATCGACTATTTTGGATTAGGTGCATTAACAGCCGCCAGTTCGATTATCGGGAATGCTTATGCCATACGCTATCGCCATGGCCAGGTTTATCCTTGTATTCTTTACAGCGCCATTGTCGGGAATAGTTCGATCGGAAAAACACCGGCTATCAAGCTTTGTTTAGGTCCCATTTTCGATATGGAAAAGGAATATCAAAAAGAATACCTGGAGCAGCTGGAAATGTGGAAACAGGAGTGCTACGAAAATTCAATTTCGAATACCCGGCAACCAGATCCGCCACAGCCAAAACAAAAAGAGATCCTGATCAATGATGCCACCACAGAGGCAATCAACCTGAGCCTTACCAGAAATCCCAGAGGGCTTCTTTTATACCGGGATGAGCTTTCCGGATGGATCAATTCGCTAAATCAATACCGTAAAGGATCTGACACCGAATTTTGGCTATCCAACTGGAGTAATGCGACCAGCAAAGTAAGCAGGGCTTCAAAAGACCCCCTGTACATAAAAAAGCCGAATGTAGATGTGCTTGGCGGAATTCAGCCTGCGGTTTTAGAAAGAAATATGGCAGGAGACGGACGGGAGGAAAACGGATTCTTAGCGCGTGTACTGTTCGCTTATCCTAAAGAAATGGTAAAACCCTATGAGAGTGAAAGAAGCCCGGATATCAGCGTATTTGATCGCTACAAAAAGATTTGCTTTTACCTCCGGGATCTTCCCTCCAGAATTGAGCCTCCGGCTACGCCTTATGAAGATTGGACCGTAGAGAGCATTTACCTGGACCTGGATGATGATGCACGAATAGCCTACAAAGCTTTCCATCGAGATAATACCGATCAAATCAATGCCTCAAATAATGATACCATGAAATCCATTTTGGGAAAAATGGAAAACTACTGCTTGCGCTTTGCGCTTATTCTGGAGCTGTTAAATATTTCGTGTGAAAACTATCAGGATGAAATCAATTTATCATTAGAGGAAGTCGAGGAATTGAAAATTTCAGAGCAGAGTATTATCCGAGCCATTGAGCTAATTAAATATTTCAAATCTACTGCGACTTATGTACTCACCAGGTTCGAAAGTCCGGTGAATCAATTACCCATCAAACAGCAATCTCTTTACAAGGCATTACCAGAAGAATTTGAAACTGGTGAAGCTGTAAAGATTGGAGCAAGTAAAGAATTGGAATTAGGAGAGCGCACGGTAAAGCGATTATTAATTGATAAAACCCTATTCAAGAAAGTAAGGAGAGGGGTTTATGAGAAGCTTTATATCTAAGAAATACAATTGCGCGGTTGGTTACCGCATACGACAACAATTGAGTAGGGGCGGCGATCGATCTAACCAACAAGGAGCCCTGAAAGCAGTTCGGCACCTGTACAAAATGCTGTGACTTTGGCCAGAGATTCAAATAGGAACTCTACCTGGCTTTGGCAGATCCGGTCGGCGGATTTTTTGAGTTCGATTCTCAACTGTCAGCTAATAAAAACGGAAACAAAATGAGACATAAGGACGCACTCCAAATTGCATACAAACTTCGCGAAGAATTAGCCCCGTTTTGCGATCGAATTGAGATAGGCGGAAGCCTTCGCCGACAGGATCCGGATATAAAGGATATTGAACTGATCTGCATTCCAAAAATGAAAGCAGGAATAGTTCGATCAAAGGAATGGGTAAATAAAGTTTTCTCGCTTGGTGAAATACGAAAAGGCACACTCGGCCAGGGCAAGTACATTAAAATTTACTTACCAGAACGAATTAATCTCGATCTATTTATCGCTACTCCAAATAACTGGGGCATGATCTATTTAATCCGTACCGGCTCCGCTTCTTTTGTCCGGAATATTCTGTTCCGATTTAATAGACGTGGATATAGCTCAGAGGGTGGCTATCCATCAAACTCAGAAGGTGAAAAATTATTCTTCCAGGAGGAAGAAATGGTATTCAATTTTTTAGAAATGGATTTTGTAGATCCTGTAAATAGATAGGCATGAATAACCGAGAAATGAATACAGATGAAATATCAATTTTGATAACACTAAGGATGTCGTCTAGTCATACAATTAATTTGATATACGATGATTTACTAAAGAAAGCCTGGGTGCTAAAAGCTATTCCAAAGTATTTAGAAGCAGCAAAACTCGAAGTTGATAAAGCCACCCAAATTATGATCCTTACTTGCGCTGATGGAGTAATAGGCTATGCAGTAAAGTACATCGATCTAATAAATAAATGGGCAAAATTGGAAAATACAGATACAATCACCTTTGATGATTTCTGTACTAAAATATTCCCGTTTGGTTTTCCTGATTTTTCTAAAACGAGTTCTAAAAAATAGATAGGCATGAGCATCGATAAATATAACTTAGAGAAGATCATTTTTATGATTGAGTTTGACGCTCAACGATATGATATGAATACAGGCAGATTACTTAAAGCCTGTGATCATCTGCAAGCAGAAAATAAAGATGTAATGACCTGGAGTGTTTCGACTAAAAATGAGTTTATAAATGATTTAAAAATGGCTTTAGAAAAGGCTTCTAAAAAAGAAAAACTATGATACTCACATTTTCAAAGCCCGTATTTAAAGATCAAATCATTTCCGGACATAAGCGCCACACGATCAGAGAGGATAAAAAAGAACGATGGCGGCCATACATGGACATTCATTTCTGGCTTCATAATCCACGTAACAAAAGCAAGAATCCACATCAATTTGGAAAAGGAATTTGCACAGGAATCGAGGAAATTCTGATCGATCGAAATTATAACAAGCCCCATGGAATAGGAATTTATATTGGAGGTAGATCCTTAACTCCAAAAGAAACGGAACAGCTGATACAAAATGATGGATTGACTCCTGATCAATTCCGGCGCTGGTTCCTTCCTCCTGGTGAAATGGAATTTTACGGGAGAATTATCCATTGGACTAATTTATCCTATTCCAAAAATGGAAATGCAAATAGTTTCAAACCACTAAACTCAATACCATGTACGAAGTAACTACTGGACTAAATAGAAAAGGCAGTCCAATAATTGTTATTTTGAATCAAAAAATATCTAAAAAAATGAATATTACTGAACTTCAAGACATGCGCCTCCATACAGAAGCTAAAATACGTAAAGATGTTTACGTTTTAAGGGTACCTGGAGGGTGGATATATACATATTATTTAACCACAGGAATAGATGGAAATACGGATAATTTAGCAGCCTCGTCTGTGTTTGTCCCGTATTCTGACAATATTTAATGCTACAATCTTATAAGCACAGATGAACGAGACTTAGGAAAATTGATTTTACCGCTTTTCGGATTCAATAAAAGCAACACCATTTTGGTTTTCAACGATTTTCACTGCGGTAGTGCTACCGAATGTATGCATATATGAATGGTGCGTAGAAAGCACTAAATCCTGTAAGTCACCATCATCCTCCATTTCTATGATCGCAAGCCCCAAATCTTTGCATTTTTGGAGCGAAATATGTCTAGCATGAGATCTACTAGTTTTGTGGTCTCCAAACTCTTTCATGATTGCTTGTAGTTTGTCAGGATCATTTTCTAACATATTGTCAAGCAACCAATCTTTGGCAAGGGTTTCAGACCATTTGATGGCATTTTTACAACTCCCTATAAAAGTAGGGTGATACTTCCCAATGATTACTTGCCATAATGGAGCCGAGGCTGGATTATTTGCAATATCCTTCTTAGCCTTTTTAAATTCTTGGATTACGGCTTGACAGGCAACTCCACCCATTTGTGGATCAATTGGTCCTAAATTAGATTGCTTTCCCATAACTATTTCCTTACAAGAAAGTGCGATCATGGTTCCAGCTGACATCGAAAGTTGAGGAATAATTGCACGAATATTTTTACCAAACATGGCTCTAAGATAATCTACAATTCCCTCAGTAGCAGCCAAGTCTCCACCAGGTGTATGAAGTATTAAATCTAACCCTAAAGATCTATCCATACCATGGATAGTGGTCATGAAAGCACTTTTATCCTTATCGCTAACTGCAGTATTTTGAGAGCCAGGAGTCTGTAGCCATCCAGAATAATAGGCAATAGTATTTCGACCTGTATGGTTAGCTGTTTGTGTTAAATATTTTCTCCTAATAGCATCTAAAGGATTATCTCCCCCAGGATTATCTTTTGCGTACTGTTGGATTTCTTTCAGTACTTCACTCCAATTAGGCATTTAACTCATTTTTTTTATCCAAAAATGATAGACTACTATCTGATGCAACATCAGTATTTGTAGCTGTAGTAGAAGGGTAATATTTTAAAAGGGAAAATTTTTCAATCATTTGGCCCGGCTTTGCAGGTGAGCTATTGAAAAATAAAGTGTTTTTACCGACAATTTTTTGGTAATCCTTTTCCAGTTTTTTTGACGTTGACTTTCTCATAACTTAAGGGACTATTCGGTTACGAAATGAGATACCTCCAATGCAACAAAAAACAATTAAAGACGGTATAGGCTGTTGGTAAGTAAAAAGGTGGTTTTGGGTTTTAAGGGCGTTGGGATACCTGTTTCTGCTTTCTTATATGACAAATATAGACTAAAAAAGTTTAGTCTGTATTTATACAGACAACCTTGATCACTTTTAAGCTCCAATTTATTAGTTACCATGTCACATTTTTGCGATTCTGCGAAAAAATTAAAAACCCAAAGAGCAGTAGGGGGGTCGATATTTGGCACAAAGTCTATAAAATAGATACATGTATATAATATAACATACTATATATCATATACTTATATCCTTATTTAGACTTATTCTATTTGTGCCAACTTGTGCCAACTTGTGCCAAATAGGGGGTAGTTCGTGCCAAATGACCCCTAGTTAGTGCCAAAACTCACTCACCTGACCCAATAGTCAAAAAAGTTTGTGCCAAACCACTTGGCACAAACTGCCCCTCGTAAGCACCTGTAAATCAATCAATTAAAAAGTTTGTGCCAACTTGTGCCAAGAAAGTGCCAAATCAAAAACCCTTGTAACTTACTGTCATTCAGTTATTTAAGGCCGATCCGAGGGAGTTAGTGCCAAAAGTGCCAAAATCGCCCCCCTCTCCATATATATATATGTAAAAATTGATGTCACTAAATATACTTCACAATAGAATTGATCAATAGGGCCTTATTATGTACCTTTAATACACCTACTGGTCGACAATTAGTCAGCAACTTGTCGACAATCCTTTCTAACAGATGTATTTCCGCTAAGAGATTACTACACAGGTAGTTAGGGCCAATTCTTACCGTTTTGGCCCAAAACTACCGTATACAACAAAATCTTTACTCATGAACAAGCGGAGACTCAGCAAGGGGGACCTCTGCCGGATATTTGGGCTATACTCCCGAAGCTCTGGCATAGTGTACTATCAAACGCTTAGGAACGACTACTTCACCGACGAAGATCTGGAAGCACTCGGAATCACCCGAAAGCGATATAATAATATCAAAGGCTCCCGTCAATTCTCATTTGCCGAATCCCGGCGCATTATCGAATACTTTAAAATTGAATCTTATGAAATCGACCAAATCGAAAGCTAATGCATTGTTTACGGCACACGCCCTGCATACTTATGCCAGCAAACCGGCAAAGGAAGGATGGACCACAGTACGGTATTTAAAAAACGTAAATGTCAAAAACGATACGTTCCAAGTATCACAAGAGGTAAATATTCCAGACGATCTAATAGATGAATTGAAAGAATGCCCGATCATTACCTGGCTCAATTACAAAGGGCAGCTATGGCTTTGGGGAGTAGGTAAGGAAATGCACCCTTATGGAGTCAAGCTTTCAATCGGTATGAGTATGATGAGACGCATGTCTATACTGCGCAAGTGGAATAAGTTTGTCAAGGAGCTGCCTGTTATCGCTTAGTTGATTGGCTATTGTTGTTTTATGCATAGTTAAAGGTCGCCCGGTTCTAAAAGTAGTCTGAGGCGGCCTTTATTATGTGGGCTGAAATAATTCTGCATCCTAACAGATCAGAGAAAGGGGAGCGAGGGGGAGTCTGATCAGACCCCTCTTGCTATTTTAAATTTCATTATGAAGCAAGACAATACCCTTAAATACCTAGGTGTCGCAGCAATCTTTTATTTCGGCCTCAAATGGCTGGGTAACCGGGTGTATACCAATTTACTGATCGGCACACCAGCTATCGAGTCGAAAACCGTAACGGCTCAGGGTATTAACCTGACTATCAGTATTCCCATTACCAACCAATCGAATGTGAGCTTGCCAATACAGTCTTTTATCGGCGGCTTAGTATATGGTCAATATGCACTGGCTGATCTGAATATGATCGGACCGGTAAATATCGAATCAGGGGAAACAACCCTGATCAATATAAATGCCTTCATCAATTACCAAAACCTCGCTAATCAGATAATTTCAATCGTCACATCCGGTGACTGGTTGAATGCTGCACGTGTGGTTGGTGTGATTAAGGCAAGCGGATTAAGCATTCCAGTAAATCAAGCTATCAAAATAGCATGAGCACAAATGCCCTGATCCGACCGACAACAAACCGGCAGAAAACGATCTACCGGAATGGAGACACGGACGATATTATCGATGTGATCCTTCAGGCTGACAAATTGAGCGCGGAGTTTACGCAAGATCTGGCTCCTACACTTCGGGGATCTACTACAGAAAAGACCCTGCATAGCGTATGGGCATTTGTAAAGGAAAACATCCGATACAAGCGCGACAAGGCCGGACACGAACGGATTAAATCACCTGGCAAATTATGGCTTGATAAATCCGGAGACTGCAAGTCCTTTTCAGTTTTTATTGCTTCGGTCCTTCAAAACTTAGGCATCCCGTATAAATACCGATTCGGGTATTATCCAACCGGGAGCTCAGGCTATGAAAAGGATGTAAACCATGTTTTTGTGGTCGCTTACGCGAATGGTCGGGAATACATCCTGGATGCAGTACTCGACAAGTTCAATTATCAGGAGCCTTTTGAGTCTGGCTTTGATTTAGACCCAAATTCAAAAGGAATTTCAGGCATCGAAGATTTGAAATTCAGTCCTCAAATCATTCAATTTTTTAAGTGGCTGAAATGGGGACTGGCAGGCTACGGCCTTTACAGAATTATTAAGGCAAATTCATGACCAGAATATCATACATACACGGCCCAGGTAAATACGGGATTCCTGCAGATGAGTTTGCAGATCGGGCTAAGGAAATTCCCCAGAAGAATTTTATTGATTATGCCCGTATGACCAAAGGCGAAATGCGCCTGGCATTATTGCATGAGCAACTGGCCATGCTTGCTGCCTATTATCCGGAGCAAAAAGAATTCCGAAAAGGTCGTGATATGTTGAAGGATGCCCTCAATAAAGGCATCCATAAAGTCGGTGCTTTTCGATTTGGAGTACTTGGAAAAGAACTCCAGAAAGTAGCACGACAAATGACCAAGGCCCGAAAAGAAACCCGACCAGCAAATAATAAAATGGTTTTTGGCCGGTCCAGCATTCAGGGTGGAGGCATCGGAGATCTTTTAGTGCCGCAACTAGATTGCGAATCCCTTATGCCTGATTTCTCTAATTGGGAACCTAGTCAAGGCGGTAATTGGATGGACCCATATTATGACTGCCTTGCTGAAAATGAAATGAGGATGGTCCTCAATAACCACCTGGAAAAATCATCCGCGCATATGTTGTATGAGTTTGTGGAAACAAGTTCAGTTTCCCCGACAGCAACTGTTTCAGCAAAGAAAGTTTTTCATAAGACTGCTGTGTCGAAGATGAACCAGAGTACTAATATCGACCGTGATCTTATCCGGTTGTGGATGCGTAATGGGGTGATGCGTGAAAATTCTGATCAGGGTATTGGGCCACTTCATCCAGAAGAAAGCCTGTTGATAATGCAGAATGAAGGGTATGCGCACGATGTAAATGATCTGCCCGGGGTTAACGGTGTAGGAAGTGTAGTCGCAGCAATAGTAGCGATTATTCAGGTTATTGCAATAGCTATTAGTGCGATCGTTTCCTTGATTAATGGAATTAAGGCAAACAACCCGGCTACAGCAGCAGCTTTTAATGATTTGATTGGAGTAGGATCATCTGCGTTCGGACCAAACGGAATTGATTGGGATGCACCAGTACCTGGAAGCAATGGCGGAAATGGCGGTGAAGGAAACGGTGGCAACGGAACCGGGATAATCGGAACAGAGGAAGCAATCTTACTTGGTGCCGGCGCACTGGGATTATATTATTTAATGGACTAAAGAAATAGATATGTATCGCTTACGTCGCCGACGCATGCAAGCTACAAAGCAGAAAACACCAAATCCAAAAAGATTAATCACTCCACGTGCATTAGACTTACTGATGCAGGCCGGCATTGATCCAATGGATGTTCGTGGCACCGGTAAAAACGGAAATATCCTTGTTAAGGATGCCAAGGCCGCGATCGATGCCCTGGAAATGGCTTCAAATGATCCATTCCGGGAGGAGGAAGAATAACAGAATTTTTAATTTAAAACTTTAGATATGCCTCGCAAGAAAGGGAGTAAGAGCTCCAGCAAAACTAAAAAAATTGGCGGCATCACCTTTTCAAAAGTGAGTTGTCATAAAAAGAAAACCGATGCCTCAAAGGCAGCCAAAAACCTTCGGGCCAAAGGCTATACTGCTCGGGTGATCGGTGGTTGCGTTTTCAAAGGACGAAAGTCAAAAACAAAGAAGCGCAAGTAAAATCATTTTTTTCAACCTTTTAAATATTGGCACCATGTGTAGTTGCCAGAATAAACGTAATCGTAAACGAATCAACGGAGTTATGAACAAAAAGACTCAAACCGTCCTGATGGACATCGTAGGTGTGGGCGTCGGATACTTCGCGGGTCAAATAATTCAGGAACAACTTGACAAAGCAGCAGCTGACGCTGCCGAGCCTGGTTTCCTGACTGAAAATCCGCTGATCATCGCTGGTGCCAAAGTAGCAGGGGGAACCTACCTCTCCTTATCTCAAAAGGGCTTCCTTCGGGGCCTTGGAATCGGTATCGGTGCCAATGGCGTTGTTACCGGGATCAATCACCTGAAAGATCAATCCAGCGTTGGATATCTATCAGCTCGAAAAAGCACCTCGGTGCACTCAGTTGCAGGACAGCGAGGTCGCGTACGCGCAGCCTAGAGAATTCCCCTTTCTCTCTTCTGTTTTCGGATCAATAACAATTTAATGTTTAACCGAAAACACTAATAAAGTGAATCAAGATATCATTATCCCAGCAGAACCTGGGCGCGCAGATTTTATGCGGGTACAGCAAGCCCTGGAATCCATGGGTTTAGGTTCAAACTTCATCGTAAATCAGGCCGATTTGCGTTTGGAAGAAGTACTGACTGCTGATAAAAATCAGTATGAGTTTTCTCTTTACGAAAACAGTGCTTCAGATCGAAAACTCGAGCGCAAGCTCAACCGGAACGACCTCTTTTTCCTTACCCATATTGCTGTTTGCCTTACCAAGCAAGATGCAGGTGCCGAGGATTATGGAAATTATCAATTATTCACCCATCCGGATCCAAACTTCTTTGTTGGCGTTTCTGGCGGCAACAAAGAATATCAATCCCTGCTGAATGTCTATAATGGCCAGCTATCTATCAGCACAGAGCCAGTAGAGCGTTTGAGCGGGTTCCTTACCAACAATTTCCTGTACATCCCGGAGAAGCCATACTTAAATGCATCATCTCCACAAGTGGAGGAACTGGGTATGTATGGTCCTACAGATGAGGCGCGCGGATATTTCCGTCTGAATCCGAATCTGATCCTGGACGGAAACGATCAGAACAAGATTTCTCTCCGTTTGGGCAAAGGAAACAAAGCAGTAATTGCTGGAGGTGTAGACGCATCTGGTGATGCGGTTGATACCAGCAATGTTTTGGTAATCCTGGCCAAAGGTTTTGTTGCCAAAAATGCTGCTCAGAAAATGGGCCGCTGGACGGGACAGAAAGCTTATTAAAAGCCTGGAATTAATCTGATTTAGAAAGTCTAAATAAGCCGGAAAGGGTAATCCTTTCCGGTTTGTTTCAAAAACATTTAGCATGAATCGTGAAGATATGCTTCGGGTTTTCGGGGTAGTTCCGCGCTCTGTTTTTATTGAGGTAAAAGTAACGGACCAGGAAGGTTTATATACGCTTCCTAACAGTGATATCCTTCGAGGTAAAACAGTCGTTGGCGTATTGAATAATCCACAACGCCAGGTCGATGATACAGATACTGTTTATACCCCTTCAAACAGGGCCGTAGTTTCTGAAACCGTATTAAACTCCGCTGCACTCACGCTATGGTCTGACAGTGTGGAATTTATCAAACGGCACCCACTACGCCATATCACTTTGAGTGACGGAGATCGGGGTTTTACTCCTACACAAAATATTCGGGGGTTTAATCCGACTGAATCAACCATTGAGGTAAATAACCCGAATGTGCCGGCTGATAAGTTGGTCGTTGGTACTTCTTTCTGGTTGCAATTTCTGTACATAGATTAAGCAAATTATACACCCATGGCTAACGGATATATTAACAATTTTCAAGATCTGGAAAAATGGTTTCGCCAGGCTAATTCTAACCGATGGAGTATTACCAGAGGGCAAAGAAGTAGTAAGCAGTATATCATGCTCCAGGACTCCGAGGAAATGGATCTGGATGATAGCTGGGAACTCATGCGCGAAATATTAGAAATGAATGCGCATGGAGGAGGGATGTTTAACATATTCGTGCGCACAGGTGCAAGAAATACGGGTTTCAATACAAATTTCTCTCTAAGGGATAACCAGCAAGTCGCTGGAGTCGGAGGTGTCGGCGGCAGGGTTGGTGGTGTGGGGCTTTCGCCTAATTCATATATCGATCAGCAAATTGATCAACGCATGCGCATTTACGATCTGGAACGGAGTCTGGAAGATGCCCGTGCTGAATTAAATGCTGAGCAAAGTCCGATAGAACGACTTATAAACGGAATTATCGAGCACGAAAACTTCGACCCGAATACCCTGATCCAGACGATTGGCCCGGCTATTGGCGCTCTTTTCGGTAAAAGACGTGTACCGGTAAGCATGGCCGGTTTTCCAGGTGAAGGAGCTGCTAAACAACCAGAGGAAACTACTGACGACGACCAGGAGGCCCGACTTGGAAGTGCATTGCAAAGGTTGCAAACTCATTTTCCAGACCTGGTTTCCTTTATGGAGGATCTGGCCAATTACGCAGATAAAAACCCGGCCATGGTTCAAACGCTTTACGCAAATATGAAATGATGAAAATCGACGGAAAAGAAGTTTTTCAGGGCTCAGTACACATTCAAAAACCACGCACGGAAACCGGTACTTTTTTAGTACAGGGAAATGGAGTGGTATTCCAGAATGTAGGCACTTCAACGGTTGTTTTAAATCGTTGGTGGACAATCCCTCCACGAGGATCTATTCAGTTTGGATTTTCATCCTCTCTGGTATCAATGATCTCTCAGGAGTTTCATGTATCGTTTAGCGGTCCAGGAACCAATAGGCTGGAGATTGCAGTCATGCGTATTGCAAACAACAAACTTTCTCATTACATCGAAAAAGACGTGTAGCCATGACCTTTATCAGTTCCTCTTTACCAGCCACTATCAATGTCGAAGATATTGCCGTTACGATCGAGCCGGATGAATCCGATACGCTTACCATCAAAGGAGGGGAAACGGTCGTAGATTTTACGGTTCCTGCAGGATGTTTTCGAGTGAAGATTAAAAATGCCGGGATTGCCGGTGCTGGAGCAGAAACGACTGCACAATTACAAATTGGCGCAGATACTATATCCCTTTTCCCTGGGGATTTTGTGGAGTGGAAGTATAAACGAGATACTGTCACCGGACGATTAAAAACATTACCAGAGATTGAGGTGGTTACTAATGGCGCTGAAATCTGGTACAATTACGAGCAATAATGAAGCCTCTCTTTTTATCCATTTTACTACTGTGCTGCCTGTCCGTCTACCAGGCGGATGGGCAACAACCTTTTTATGATGCGGAACTGACCCAGGTCTGTATGGATAGTGCCGGCGTAAAGACTAATCTGTATGGATTAAATCTGTATGTCTTTGGACGTAATTCCGTGCTACCAAGGTTCTTTTTCGACTCAAACGGAAACAAGGTGGTACCTGGTGGCGGGGTTACCCTTTACGATGTGCCTTGTCAGTATTTAATTACTGAAAGAGAGGCAGATGCCATTAGTACCGAATCCAGTTTTCCCCCAGGCTTTGGATATACGATTCCTGCAGATACTTATTCTTCTGTTACGGTGACGAATATCGGGATCATTAATCACCAGATCACGGTAGACGGATCCACTATACGGTTAGTGCCTGGAGAAATCTACTATTTCTATTCTCAGCTGGATCCTGTTACAAACGAATGGACCACAAATCCGGAAATCATTATTACTGACACCGGCGTAATTGGCGACACCAATTTGCGGCTTTATATGCAACCGAAATAGACATGAAAAGATATTTGGTTTTTTGGGTGTTTATCATTTTGTGCGGACAAATTAGCGGGCAATCTGGTACTCGGTATGATGTCGAGTATGCCCGCATTTGTCTAATTGATTCGATTGCGCCCGATACTGTAAATCAATTTTGGAGGTTTACCCCTTCAAATACACCAGGTTCTTATACCCGTGATATTACGTGGGATCTTTCATTGTCTTATGTGGTTTCCGGAACGGTAAAACCCTGCTGCTCCTGTCTTTCAAAGGCTTCAGCATCGATCGTGGAAGATCCGCCTTTCAGGTATGCCCAGATAAAAGATAATTGGGCATTGATAGTATTTCTGGCTTTTACGATCATTTTTATGATTATCGGGAATAGGAAACAAAGGGTTTTACAGGCTGGTATTGCCTTGTTTTTTTTATTTCTGTGTGAAGTAGTTACAGCCCAGCCCGCATCCGGAACCAAATTCGATATTGAGTATGAAATGATTTGTTTACAGGACAGTATTGCTCCGGATAATATTGTCCAGTTTTGGAGGTTCACCCAGGCAAATTCTCCAGGAACATATACTCGGGATGTAACCTTTGATTTTTCACTTTCTTATACCGTTGTAGGAACTGTTATACCGTGCGAAATTGGTGGCGGTAGCTCAGTAGCATCCAGACAGACAGGAGATGTATTGAATATCGCCTATTTTGGTAATAGCCTGGTAGGTAATTTCCAGGCAACCGGGACAAATCCTACAATAGTTTATGATAACCGGATATTTAGTTTTAATCATTGGCAAAATGATTTTGAAACAGCCTGTTTAGATACTGCTTTTTGCAATGGAGGCCCAACCAATTTACCAGTTGAAATTTTGGGGCCGGGTAACAGCAACCGAGATACAGCGCATAACCATATAGCTTTTCAATTTGCCCGAAATCATTTACAGAAACACCCGACCGATTCGGTTTACCTGGTCGGCGCGGTAAAAGGCGGCGTTCCCTTTGACAGCCTGTTATATGAAGGATATTTAGATAGCCTGATAATGATTATGGATTCTTCAGGAATAGATCATTTTGATGCTATTATAACATCCGGCGGCATTGCAACCGGGCCAACCTTTTACGATCAGTACATCTATTTTTATAATACTCTGATGGACAGGCCCTATTTTGATAGTAGATCCTTATTCCTGGTATTGACTGAAACAAGCGGCCAAAACAATAACAAAACGGTGGATGCTTTAGGCCGGAGCGGTTATCCAAATATCCGAGCGGTAAGAGGCTTGGAAAACATTGATTTGGTGGATGGGGTGCATTGGAGTACAACGGGTGTCGACACGGTGGCTCAGGCTGTTTATAATGAGTTTTCGGGCGGACCAAAAACTGTGTTCCAGGACACAAGCTATAATATGACGATCGGAAAAGTCGGGCTTTATAATTGTCCTGGATGTGTTGGCTCGATGGTTTGGAGAAATTCCCCTCTGGCTGATTTGGATTCTATTAAATGGTCCTGGGTTTTTGGTTATGATGTTGCAGAAAATCTACAATACCTGGAAAACAGCTTTATCCTAGGAAATAGTGCGGCCATGCTCTACACCACAGCCCAAAATATACTGGCAATTGGGAATCATGCTTTAGGGTCTGCATTAACCCGTGATTATGTCCATGCAATTGGGGAAGGTGCCGGATTTAACAATACCAAACCAAATGTTTGGATGATTGGCGACGGGGCCGGATATAATAATACGCGCCAGGTAGCTTTTATGATTGGGGATAGTAGCCAGGCTGATTTAAACCAACAATTTGCAGTAGGATCAACCCAATACCTTTCCGGCAAGTGGGGGCCATATCAAACATGGGATTGGACACAAACCCTCGGAGCCTCAGAAGATGGTTACAGGCCCGAATATGATTTTTCAAGTAATCGGGTAATTTGGACGGCTCCGGCTTCTGGAGGCGATAACCTGGGAAATAGTATCGCTACGACCACGCTGCAAATGGCTTCAAATCCGATCGAGGGCGTTACTTATCTTTTATTTACGGATCTGAACGGCGACACGGATAGCCTAGCCATAATTGAGAATAATATAACAGGTGCTTTTGAGTTCCGCAAAAGTTCGTCGGCTTCTCCTTTGCTTAGCTTACTACCGTCTGGAATAGTTCGATTTGGCGGGTCAAATTGGCCCTCTTTACCTGGTGCAAGTGGCACCATCCCAAAATCTGATGGAGTCGGTGGCGTTACCTGGCAACCTGACAATACAGGCACCGGCGGAACGCTGGATTTATACACCTTTTCAGCTACCGACACCACAACAACAGCCCTAACAAATGGAGTCTGGAATCCGATTGGCTGGGATTCGGTATTAATATCTGATCCATCCTATACGTTGATCGGTACAGATACGATTCGGTTTGATTCTGCCGGCACTTATTTTATTGAGATAACGTTTGTGGCCGGTTCTTCTCCGCGTTTGGATTGTTGGACCAGAATCACCCGTGATACAGGTGCTGGATTTTCTAAAATCAAACGTGGTAAAATGCCGGTTACTTACATGACTGGCACGCCCACTTTCCCGGAAGTTTCTTCAACTATCATTCATACCATTGAAGTATCTGCAAACCACTTGATACAGGCTGAATTATATCCAGGAGGCACCGGATTTACTTACCGGGATTCTGAAATACGAATCATCCGAAAAGAATAACAATTTAATCCCATGACGACACCAACTTTAAAAATATGGCCACAGGTTTGGGAAGTACTAAAACAGCAGGGTATCAGCTTCATACTCCTTTTTGGTATGACTTATTTTTTGTGGATAGAGCTGCAGGAAGTAAAAGCCGAAAACAAAGCCTGTAATTCTAAAGTGGTTGAAACCCTTGTAGAACTTGTAATCGAAAACCAGCGCGTAATTGATCGGAATACTGCCGCATTTTCCGCAATGGGATCAAAATTGGACTAACAATGAAAAAGAAGAACAAAACTACCGGTCTTTTGATTTTGGGCGCTGCTGCCGGCTATTATTTATGGAAAAAATCCCAGGACCAGAGTAATTCCGGAGGTGGTGGATCCGATGAAGATCCCCAAGAGGAAAACGTACAGGAGCAAACCCAGCTTCAGCAACAGCAGTACGAATACCAGCAGAATAACAATTCGACTATTCTCCCACCTGACAATTACAATCCAGACATTTTTGATCCTAATCCTGATCTGGATATTATGAACGGGGTATATACCTCAAAACGGTTGGCAATATGAGCACATACGCTATCCTTATAATCTTTGATAACACATCGATCGGCAACCAGGTCTTTTCAGCTGCGAATCAGGTTTGGGCTGATGTAGAGCATCCGAATGCGATCAACGGTCCTTTGTTTCTCAATGTAGATGAGCAGGAAAATCCCGGACTGACAAGCCAACTACAGATTACTCAGGTTCCGACGGTCTTTTTTGTGGAGATACTTCCAAATGATCAGGGAAAGATTATTTCCAGACTGGAGGGGAATAGCTCCTATGAGCAGATTCGGGGAATGTATGAAGCAGTGCTCAATGGCCAGTTTTCAGAAGAAAATGGTGGCTCAGGAGGTTCGACTGAAACGTTTCCGCTTATCCTGCCAGGTAGCGTAACAGATTCTGTTTCTCCAGGACTTCTGGGCCTCTTTAATTTCAATTTAAACCTTCCCCCTTTCCTTTTACTGATTGGTGCAGTTGTAACCTCATATAAGACGGTTACAGCAAAAAAAACGACTGGCCAGGTCCTCTGGGGCACTGGAGCGGCTTTGCTTTGGACCAAATACCTGAAAAAGTAAATGTGGAACTATGAGTAATCAATTAATAATTGGTGTCGGATTAGGCCTTACCCTTGGCTATCTATTGGCAAAGTGTGAACAGGCTAAAAAAACGGATCCCAAAATTCGGGGATATTTCCCGCCTGTGCTTCCCGATGCCAGGCCCTTGCATCCTTTCCCTCTCCGGTGGGCAGGGAAAGCAGAACCCGATACCACAAGATTTAGCCATCAGGTGATATGAAAGACTGGATGCGATTTATGATCCCGCTAGGTTTACTTTTTGTGTTTCAGAAAGTGAAAGCTCAGTATGCTGCGGTGCCTAAGATTTACGATATCGTAAACAGTCTGCCTGTGCATCCGAATGAGGTGTACGGAGTTCGTTCACTCAGTCAAATCCAACGCATTGTAATTCATCATAGCGATACACTCTCTGGAAGTGCTCAGGCCTACGCGCAATACCACATAGATCAGCATGGGTGGCCAGGAATTGGCTACCATTTTGTAATTGATAAAGATGGCCGTATAAATCAAACGCAGCTCCTTACAACAATCAGTTATCATGTACCTGGATATAATACTAGCTCGGTCGGAATCTGTTTGACCGGAGATTTTACCCAATATCCACCAACACAGGCACAAATAGAAAGCGTGGTATACCTGGTCAGGTTTTTAAGCCTCACACTTGGACAAAAACAAGTGGTTGGCCATGGAGAGCTTGTAACACGTACTTGCCCTGGAGACTTGATCGATGTACACCAAATAGAAACATTAGCTTATTCTTTCACCTAAATATTTTGCCGTGAATTTACCACCATTCTTAACCTCCAGTAACTTCTGGAATAATCTGATCGCAACTGTTTTGGCAGTGCTGATCACTTACGGAATTAATATCCCTCCAGATGCTCCCCAGGCTGTTATTGATGCGTTATTTGCAGCCGACTGGCTGGCAGCAGCGATCGCGCTTTATAACCTTGGAAATATCCTGTACCACATCTTCAAAGGAAGTAAGGATTCGAAGGAAAAAGAAGCGATTGCAGAACGCGCAGCAGAACGTGCTTTACAATTGAGGAAGTAAAGTCCAGCCTCCCTGAGCTCCCCTTTTCTGAGTAAATAATGATCATGGCAAAGAAGAAAGATAAAACGATTTTAGCGCTGGCCGTTGGTGGGCTATTTGCTTATGTATTGCTGAAACCCAAAAAAGGCTTTAGCGGTAGTGGCTTCAATTACTATCAAAACTATCCGGATGTACCTCCTGCCCCAACTCATAACAATAATGCCTTTTTAGCCTGGGCTCAGACTATTGTAGGATTATTTGGAACGGTGGCAAGCCTATGGGAACCTGGTGGCCCATTTCATAACAGCGGTATCACTCCTGAGATGGCTGAACAGCTGGAGGTTGGTATCACAAACTTTAACTGGCCATAATGAAAAAAGGTGATCGCATTTACATTAAAGAACTGGAGCAATATGGATTTGTAGAACAGGTCGAACATGGCCAGGCTACCCATGCCAAAATACAAACTCCCACAGGTCCGGAAATCATAGAGATCATCCAGTTTACGGTACGCCTACTCTACTGGTTTGAAATACTATGGGATGCTATCGCCGGTTTCATCGATCGGAAGATCAAAAAGAAAAATTTATAAAACAAACTGTTTTAAAATGAAATATTTTTTGTTTTTTGTGTGCCTATTCATTTTCTCCGGACTCCAGGCACAAGGCTTCCCGGATGAAAATCTCCCACACAAATATGAGAATACGCGGCCAACTCAAACCGTGCTTGTCAGCTACACACACAAGCAGGCGTTTTGGCAGCAAACCCAAGGATCTGTAATTCTGATTGTTCCACACCTGATGGACCGTAATGAGTTGATACAGCTTCTGGTGGATGATCTCATATACTCAGGGATCATTAAGGACTACAAACGAGCAGAGAAAGAAAGTGTTACCATTCTTTCGGTTGTACCGGTACCAGCAGACCTGATCTATTCTACCGAAACCTACGGATGGAACAAAAGGGGTTAATCGTTCATGGGATTATAATTTGTGAGGCTGGCCGGGGCAACCTGGTTGGCCTTTTTAAACCAAATCGAATGAAACGCAAAGAATTACTTTTTTACCTCGATCGAATGTATGATGCCTACCGCGATCTGATCGATGGATCTCATTCATCCGGATCACTGGAGGTACATTATGGCTACCGGCGCATCCAGTCTGTATTAAGGCGATCGATAAACAAAAACTCACTTAGCCCCAAAGCTCTAAAGGAGAAACTTGATTTACTGTATGATGCTTATCGGGATAAAGTCGATAGTGTGGCCCTCAAATCAGATCATGAGGTACACATAGCTTATCGGGAAATTGGAAGGAAGTTGGAATGGTGATATTAGGTTCCCTAGATAGATTTTTAAGTTATATTTGAAGCACAAATAAAATTGCACGCTTTCTAATAGGATGGTTTATTAGAAACAAAACAAAGCTGTTGGTATTCATATATCAACGGCTTTTTTATGTATCTAAAAAGCTCACAGGGAAGTGAGGCTGGTCGGAAGTTGGAGCCCGAACGTTTAAATACCAAACCACCTCCTCCAGTAAAAAAATCAATAAATGATTAGATAAACCTGAAAAAGTGAATTAATCGGATTACATTTGTAATATGCATTTTTTGAAAAATGGAGGTCAAGGAGGGATTCGAACCCTCGATGATATCTGGGTCTCTCTTTAAAAGCCCCATTGATAAACAGGATTGGCAGTCCTGTGCGTTCGGCCTCTCCGCCACTTGACCTTTCTTCCATTTTTTTCAAAAGATTAAGACCGTTTGATCCTGTCGATCAGCGGTCTTTTTCATTTCTTTATGATCAAAGATAGGGCATAATATTCGAGACTTCCAAATACCTCCTTTTTTGTTTTTCCACATTATTGTTTTACAATTCCGTATATTCTTTGACATGAATATACGGAATTGTAAAACCTTGATTATTAGATACTTGTGATCTTTTTTTTTTGATAAATCGTTTTTTTTATTTTTTTAAATTTTAACGAAAAAGTTTTTTTTATTTTGTTAAAAC
>JAGQWR010000172.1 GCA_020437105.1 Saprospiraceae bacterium | reverse complement strand
CCTGGTGTCGCCCGGATTTTATCAGTACTGTTTAGCAGAAGCTATATAGAAATCTGCAAAGACCGCATTAACTATTTGTATACTTAAATCGGTTTTTGGGATGGCCTCTCTCCATTAATTTGGAGGGGGGCTTTTTTTATTTGTATCACAATCAGATTTTCATATGGTTAAAAATGTTAATCAATAAAAAACTGATTGTATTGAATTTCTGAGTTATGGCACCAGGAACACATTGAATCATTTTTTAATGTGTTGGTGTTTTTCTTGTCACGGCATTTTACCCATTTATACATTTTTGGCACAGTTTGACACGCTTTTTGCTTTTAGCAAGGAAAGGTTTCTTGAATAGATAATGATCCCATGTGATCCAGTCTGTTTCAGAAGTATGAGGTTCAGATATTTCCCGGGCAAATTCTGGTAGCCGGGTAAACTTTTAGTCGAGGGCTAAATAGTTTGGAGGTGCTTCTGCATTAAAAAATGGCAGATATAGCCCTCCGGCATTTACCTGGCAAAAGGGTACTCCTGTTTATTGGAAGTTAGCCATCCCTACTACAAGTGATATTTCCCCCCCAAGTCACTAAGGTGTATAGGGCTGGATCGGACGAGTAGTCCGTGTCTGGCCTGGGATTGTATTCCTCAAAACTTAAACAAAAGCAAAAATGGTCATGAAAATGAAAGGGAATCAAAAAAACACAAAACGGCCCATCCGACTGCGAAATGGATTGGTACGACTAGGCTTACTGCTTAGTTGCCTTATCTTTAGTTGGGGGACAGCTTTGTACGGACAGACTTTAGCTTGTAACGGAACTCCAAATGCACCTTTAAATGTAGGAGTAGATTCTAATTGCGATGCTGAAATCTATGCAGACATGGTTTTAGAGGGCCCCAACCCGGGAGTTTATACGCTGGTTGCGATGACACTTGGAGGGAACTTAATCGTTCAAGGGCCGGAGCCCATTTATGTGCCAGGGATTTACCTGGGCCAAACAATTGCCGTTACTGTTATCGACAATGGCTCCGGTAACCAATGTACAGGATACATGGAATTAATGGATAACCTGGCCCCGGTCTTTGTTACCTGCCCAACGATTGATGTAACCTGTAGTTCGAACCTGTCACCAAATTCATTGGGCTATCCAAACGTCTATGACAACTGCGATGCCAACTTCCAGTTGAGTTATTTTGATCAAATGGTAGGGCCTGATTGTAATATTGCGGCTCCCTATATTGGATATGTAACCCGTACCTGGGTAGCAGTGGATGCATCTGGAAATACATCACAATGCCAGCAATCAATTAACTTATTGAAAGCAGTATTAGGAGATGTTGTTTTTCCCGCTAATTATTTTTCCACTTGTGAGAATCCGACAACAGACCCATTTATTACCGGTATGCCGGAAATTGATGGAAATGAAATCATGACTGGCGGTTATTGTCAAATGATTACCTCCTACCAGGATAACATCGTTTATTCCTGCCTGCCAGCTACACATAGCTATCTGGTGTTGCGTACCTGGACTGTTTACGATGAATGTGAAGGTACATTTTCAAGTGACCAACAAGTCATTACAGTAGGAGATAACACAGGTCCGGCAATTACCTGCCCGGCCCCAATTACAATTAGTGCTGCTTCGGATATTTGTGCAGCCTCATTTTTTATTCCGCTTCCTTCTGCTACAGATAACTGTAGTCCAACCGGCAACCTGGATTACAACGCTTCCGCGTCTTTCGGGGGTGTTGGTTTTGGTCCCTTTCTGAATATTCCGGTTGGTTCATACTCTGTCACGTATTCAGCTACAGACGAATGTGGAAACATGTCAACCTGTAATGTTTCGCTGAATGTTGTTGATGATGTACCTCCTACAGCAATTTGTGATGAATTTACTGTAGTATCAATTAATTCCCTTGGTGAAGCTATTGTGCCTGCTATAAATTTGGATGACGGTTCATATGATAACTGTTCGCAAATTGTTTTCACGGCAAGCCGAAACGGTGGCGCCACCTTTGCACCCTTTATTACATTTGATTGTGATGATGTAGGTATGTCGATAGATGTAATCCTACGAGTTACCGAAACCAATAACTCGAATTCCTACAATGATTGTGCAGTTGTTGTTAATGTAATGGATAATATCGATCCAGTGATTGTTTGTCCCCAAAATGAAGTTTCCGATTGCCTGGATAACTCAAGTGATTTAAGTGTTTTTGGCTTTCCGGTTGTCCTGGATAATTGTGATGGCGATTATACGATCACTTCAGACTCTACATTCAACCTGAATACCTGCGGAGAGGGATCGATTATTCGTCATTTTTATGTAGTGGATGGTAGTGGAAATACAGATGATTGTACCCAATACATTACAATAGAAAATATGACGCCTTACGATGGCTCAACCATCAATTGGCCAGACGATATCACTTTAACAAATGCTTGTATTGCTCCGGATGAATTGGATCCGGAAGATCTGCCAACCATTAACGGGTTTCCGATAATTCCGAATGCCCCATGTACCATGCCAGCCTGGAATTACAGCGACCAGCTATTTTATGTGAATTATCCGGGTTGTTATAAAATAATCAGAACCTGGACGGTGATGGATTGGTGTTCCTATGATCCAAATTATCCAAATAATGGAGGCATTTGGTATCATACGCAGATTATTAAGCTGGAAGATACACAAGCCCCCGTACTCACCGTTTCCGGAATGATTTCGGCATCCGCCGGACCAAATTGCGGACCAGTATATGTCTCTATTCCTGCGGCTACGGCAACTGATTGTAATTCATCTTTATTTTATTCAAATAATTCGCCATACGCTGATGCTAACGGTCCAGATGCCAGTGGGGTTTATCCACTTGGTCAAACCCTGGTAACCTATAGTGTGTCAGACGGTTGCGGCAACGTAGCAACTGCCACCGTTTTGGTGAAAGTAGAAGACAACTCGCCGCCATCACCTACCTGCATTGACCTGGTAACTGAATTATCAGATATGGGGCCAGCAGGTATTACCGTGCCGGTAAATCCAAACCTCTTATTATTGGAAGCCTTGGATAATTGTACTCCGGAGGCAAATATTGGTGTCTTTATTCAGCCGGAAGGCGCAAGTGGCAACCCGCCTTCTACCACGATATGGAACTTTACCTGCGATGATGTCGGGCCAAATGAAATGGAAATTTGGGTGGTTGATGAAGCCGGAAACGCCGACTATTGTGTCATTACCATTATTATTCAGGACAATTTTGTTACCTGTCCTGTTCAGAATACCGTAGCAACAATCGCCGGATTTGTAGAGAATGAGGACGGCGACATGATTATGCCAACGCAAGTGAGCATTAGTGGCAACCAAGGCACAGATGAAATGCAAACCGATGGCGATTTTATCTTCGATGACTTGCCAACAGGCTACGATTATTCGGTGAACGCTCAATTAGATACTGATCCGACTAATGGCGTTACTACTTATGATTTGGTACTGATCAGTAAGCATATTTTGGGTGTTGATCTGCTGGATTCGCCTTATAAAATGATCGCGGCAGATGCAAATAATTCGGGTACCGTATCAACGCTTGATATGGTTGATATCACCAAAGTGATCCTGTTTATGGAATCTTCTTTCCCGAATAACACAAGCTGGCGTTTTGTTGATGCTGATTATGTATTTCCAACTAATCCGCTAAGCCAGCCCTATCCGGAAGTGTTAAACTACAATAACCTGGATACTGATGATCTGGAGGCAAATTTCATTGGAGTCAAAATCGGTGATGTCAATAATTCAGCTGATACAGATCTGCTCGATAATGTAGATGACCGGAATGTAGATGGCTATCAGGCTTTTGCCATAGAGGACCTGGAAATGACCAGCGGAAATACTTATGAGGTACATTTTTATCCTGCCTTAACAGCAGAATTAGCAGCCTGGCAGTTTACACTCGATTACAATCCGGCGACGCTTGATCTTCAAGGCGTTAAACCGGGGAAAGTACCTGGTTTAATGCGGGATAACTTTGCCATGATTTATCCGGAAAGTGGTTTGGCAACAGCGGCTTGGTTTAGTCCCGATAATGTAGTCTTTGATGCTTCAGAGCCAATTTTTACGGCAACCTTTACCGCACTTCGGGATGGATCTATGCGTGAAGCATTGGATCTAAACTCGAAACTTACCGCAGCTGAAGCATACGGAGAAAATGGAGAGCGTTTTGATCTTGGATTAACATTCCGAACAGGCGATGTGTCGAAAGGATATACCCTCTCTCCAAACAGTCCGAACCCCTTCAGTATAAGCACTACTTTATCCTGGTACTTCCCGGAGGCTACTGAGGCTACATTGGAGGTGTTTGATGTAACAGGTAGAACAATCTACAGCGTGTCTGAATTTTATGAGGCGGGTAAGCACGAACAAGTACTCGACAGAGAAATGTTCCCCAATGGCGGAACCTACTTTTATCGAATTGAAACAGAAAATTTCTCGGCTACTCGCCGTATGATCCTCTTGGATTCGAAATAATGTGTAATTCCCATTTTAGCTTTTAATGTTCCCTTTGGGAACCGGTTTAAGTGTTTCGGCTGCCTCTTTCCCAGGGGCAGCCTTTTTTATCCTTTCCCTACGGTAAAATCCCCGATCAACCTGATTTTATTACCGCTGCAAAGCTGCCCATTGCCCCTACAGTTAATTGGTGGTATATTTGGTTCGACCGAAAACCGATTATCCCTGAACGTATCTGGCTGGTAAAGCCACTTTGCGACCCCTTCCTATATTTGATAATCCGTTTGAGGCAGTATTCAAAAACCGATTAACTGTCCTTCATGCGAATAGGCTATACACTAAGTTCCTGCCTAACCCTAAAACATTCCGGGAAATTTTTATTCCTTTTTTGTCTAAGCTATTTAACAGCTTTGCCTGTACACGGGCAATGCACCTTAGCTTGTAATGGCCAGGTTAATCTTGGCCTGGATGCCGATTGCCAGGAGGAAATTACCCCGGCACTTATCCTGCAAAGTTATTCCGGGTGCATGCCGGAAACATTTTTGGTTACGGTCTATCAACCGAATGGAATCAGTCCGATTCCAACAAGCCCGGTGGTGACTGCCCAGCAGATTGGCTTATTGCTCCCTGTAAAAGTCCAACATATTGCATCCGGCAATTTTTGCTGGGGGTCGGTTCTGGTGAGCGATAACCTGCCACCCAACCTGGTCTGCCCGCCCGACATCACCGTCAGCTGCACCGAATCCCTGGATCCATTTGACATCGGCCCTCCGCAAATATCTGATTGCCAGGCATATACCCTGACCTACTTTGACCAATTTACAGACCTCAACTGCGGAGACCCTACCGCCTATTATACGCGAACCTGGAATGCTGCCGATGTTTCCGGGAATTTCACTTCCTGCCAACAAATTATTTCTATCAGTGCACCCGACCTGAGCCAAATTGTGTTTCCGCCAAATCTAAATGGGATGGAAGCCCCGGCATTGGCCTGCCCTAACCCAGGTACGGATCCGGCAAATACCGGTGTTCCCCTGCTGGATAATGGTCCTATTCCGGAAGGCGGATCATGTGACCTGTTTGTCTTTTATTCGGATTTGGAAGTACCCGCCTGCGAAGGTGCCTCAGCAATTTTAAGAAATTGGTCGGTGTTGGAATGGTGTTCTGGCAACATCGAACAAAAAACGCAGGTTATCCTGATTCAGGATATTGTGGGTCCAACCGTTCAATTGCTCGATACCTTAGTCGTTTCCACGGATAATCAATTAGCCTGTACAGCAACCGTAAACCTGCCTGCAGCAGTAATTTCTGATAATTGTGCGGATACGCTAAGTGTGCAAATCCTGACGCCTTTTGGATCAATTAATACCAATGGCGGCCAGTTTCTCGAAGTGCCTTTTGGGAATTATGAAATAACTTATCAGGTGAGCGATCCCTGTGGTAATATCACAGAGGCTTTCCTGTTTTTGGAGGTAATTGATCTATTACCACCTGTTGCCATTTGCGATCAGATCACAGCCGTATCCCTCGGCCCTTTTGGTACAACCATGGTGTTTGCGGAAACTTTTGATGATGGCAGTTTTGATAATTGTTGTCCAATTACACGCGCAGCTCGTCGCACAGATGGCATGTGTAATCAGGGGACGGATTTTGCAAATTCTGTCACTTTTTGTTGTACCGATATTGGCCAGGTTGTCAATGTGGAATTTCGGGTAATGGATTGTTTCGGAAACGCTAATTATTGCGATGTCCTCGTCTTTGTCAGTGATCAAATAGATCCGGAAATCGTTTGCCCGGCTACCGTCACCATCTCTTGTGCCGCGAATCCTCTGGATTTAGAACTCACGGGCGAACCATTTGTTTTTGATGGTTGTGGTATTGATAGTGTTTATTTTCAGGATACAGAAGACCTGAATGATTGCCAGATTGGTTCCATTAGCCGAACCTGGACTGTCCTGGATAATCTCGGGAATACTGCCTCTTGCAATCAGGAAATTATCCTGGAGGACCAGACTCCGCTGATCATACAATTTCCGCCAGACCTCGATCTCTTTGGCTGCCACCTATTGGCAGATTTGGATCCGGAAGATCTGGACCCGCCCTATGATTCACCAATGATAACAAATGATGATTGCGAACTGGTCGCTACCAATTTCTCCGATGAAGTCTTTACGGTGACCCCCGATGCCTGCCTTAAAATTATTCGCACCTGGACCCTGATTGATTGGTGTGTTTACGAACCCAATAGCGGGAGTACAGTTGGGATGTATGTTGGGATTCAAACGATTAAAGTCATTGATGACGAGGCACCTTTGATTACTTGTCCGCCAAATCAATTAGTGGAAATAACCGACAATACCTGCCAGTCCACGCTGAGCCTGCCCGATCCAACAGTTGATGATTGTGATTTTAATTATGAAATCAGTATTATCAGTGATTTTGGAAATGGGAATGGTCCCTTTGCCAATGTTTCACCAGGAATTTATGCGGCAAATTATTTCGTAACGGATGGCTGTAACAATACCAGTTCCTGTACTACTCAGGTAGAAGTTGTTGATGCAAAAGCTCCTTCTCCTTATTGCCTCGCTGGAGCGAATGCCGTTTTAATGCCAATTGATACGACAGGTAATGGGCAGCCTGATTTGGGTATGATCGAATTGGCCATCCAAATGTTTGACCTGGGAAGTACCGATAATTGCGACCCGCAGCCTCTATTGTCATTTTCTTCCAATCCAGTTGATACTCTGGCGACCTTTGATTGTAGTAACCTGGGCTTGAATGTGATCCAACTCTGGGTGACAGATGCTTCCGGTAACCAGGATTATTGCGAAACCTATGTTGTTATTCAAGACAACTCCGGTGCCTGTAATGGGGGGACACAACCCTTGTTGGGTGGGCTGGTTTTGGATGAACTGGGACAAGGCGTTTCCCAGGTAGCTGTATTTTTGAACGACTCAGCCGCTACGATGGAAATAACAGATCCGGATGGGATATATACCTTCGAAAATGTGGTTCAGGGGCTTGATTATTCAATTACACCTGAAAAAGACCTGGACGTTCGGAACGGTGTCACCACCTGGGATTTGGCTTATATCCAGAAGCATATCCTGGGAATAGAAGCGCTGGATTCACCCTACAAAATCATTGCTGCAGATGCGGATCGATCGGGTGTGATTACTACGGTAGATATTGTTGCCTTACAGCAACTGATTCTCTTTTTGCAGGACGAATTACCAGGTAATAATACATCCTGGCGTTTTGTAGATGCTTCCTATGATTTTTTAAATCCGACTAACCCTTTGCAGGAAGATTTTCCGGAAGTGGTTAATATCAATAACCTGGTCGGAGAAAATCTCGGGGTGGATTTTATGGCCATAAAAGTCGGAGATGTAAACAACTCTGCGAATCCCAATAATGCAAACGGCGTCGATCAACGCGAAGCTCCGTTTAGCTTTCAATTGTCAGGCCTGGATTTGAAGCTGGAAGCAGGGGAAACGTATTCCTGGGATTTGTATGCACAACAGGCAATAGAGTTGCTGGGTACCCAGGGAAGCCTGCATTTTGATCCGACGAAAGTCGAAATCCTTCAGGTAGAATCGCCCGCACTTACAACCTGGACCAAAGCAAATAAGGCTTTTCCTTCGGCCCTTCCGGGAATAATGACCTGGAGCTGGTGTACAGGTGATCCTGTTTCGCTTGTTGCGGAGGAGGTGGTTTTTCGATTCCTGTTGCGCGCAAAACAAACTACCCAAATCTCAGCAGTAGTCGGATTAAGCCAAATCCTGCTACCAGAAGTGTATAGCGAAAACGGACATCGTTACCGCCTGGATTGGCATTTGATGCAGCCTTCCGAAAATATTGGATTAGTAGTTCGTCCAACGGTGTTTAATCAACAGACAGAAATCTGCTGGCCTGATGAGGCCCGATTAGACATGCTGGAAATTCGGGATGTACGTGGAACCTTGATTTATATCTTGCCAACAAGTACTGATTTGCCGGCTTGTCTGATACTGAAATGGTCGGATTTTCCGGCTTCCGGTATCTATTTTGTCCATGCCCGGCTTAGCGGAAAAGATTATGTGAAACGCATAATTTTGATGGATTAGGCGCGTTTAAAGTCGCGTTTCCCACCGCTTTTAGCCATTAATTGCGTCTCCCGAATACGGATATCGTGGGAGAAAGCTTTGCACATATCATAAATAGTGAGTGCTGCAATGGATGCCGCAGTGAGCGCTTCCATCTCTACGCCTGTGCGGGCACTGGTCGCTACGGCTGCTTCTATAACCGCGTTTTTGCCGACCATTTTAATGTCAATTTCGATTTTGTCCAGTGGAAGGGGGTGGCAAAGCGGAATCAATGCACTGGTGCGTTTGGCTGCCATGATGCCCGCCAGAATAGCTGTTTGAAATACAGCTCCTTTTTTGGTCCGGATGTCATCGCCTTCCAAATGTTTCCGCACTGCTTTCGGCAGGGCTACGATGGATTGCGCTACCGCTACCCGCCGGCTGATCGTTTTGTCTCCAACATCAACCATGTTGGGCCGGTCTTTGTCATCTAGATGCGTGAATGAGGACATGGCTACTACTTAATATTTAGAAAATAATCGATTTGATTGTAAAGGTAAACTATAGGATGAATACAATTGAGGTTAGAGATTAGAGCTTATAGATTATAGATTATAGATTAGAGTTTATAGTTTAGGGTTGAGACTGGGTAGTGCCTGAAATTTTAATCCATAATGGAATAACTATTCCAATACATTTTTTGGCATTAGCTGCTTTAGTGAGCAGTCCCTAAAATGCGTTAAAAACTAGGTACTGTCTGAGCAAAAAGAGCTTGAGCAAAATAAAAAATCTTTAGCATCAACATAATTTTTAGCCCAAAACCCAGTGTCGAGGCGAGTTTAGCTAGTTTAGCATTTTCGGGGCAGCGCAGCGTGAAGAAGCAGGTACTCCCGATAGCTATCGGGATGATTTACCCTTATTTGCATCAAGGCAAAGAAGCCGCCGGAGGCAATGTTTCAGGTTATAGGTTATAGTTTAGGGCTGTGACTTGTCTAGTGTCGAAGGACCGACCCTTCACGCTTTAAACGGTTTAAACCTTCGCGCAGCGAAACCAAGCTGCTTCAAAAATTAAACGAATACACCCTAAACCCGGCCTCCGCCGGATAAACATCCTTACCCGCTGGCAGCTCTAAAAAGGCATCCACATCCACCAGATTGGCCAAATCGCCAGAACCATGTCCCTGTATAGGATGAGCGACCAGACAGCCATCTTCGGCGAAAGCCAGTTTTACCTGCGCAAAATAGGTCAGATTCGGCCGAAAGTGGATTGATTCAGCCAGCCGGGCAAAGAGGATTGTTTGATCTTGTTGAAAACACTGCTTTAGGAAGGGGATCACATACCTGCAGGTACACATAAAAGAAGATACCGGGTTACCGGGAAGGGCAAAAAACAATTGTCCACCCTCTCCCTTTCCAAACCAAAAGGGTTTTCCTGGTCGCTGTTGTACCCGGTGAAAAATCTTCTGGATCCCCAATTCCTCAAAAATCTTGGGTAGAAAATCAAACTTACCCATAGATACACCGCCTGTCAGGATAAATACATCTGTGGTTTTTAACATCTCCCCAAGCTGGGATTTTAATGTTTCCTCCACATCAGGCAGGTGGTGGCGGGTGGATTTATAGCCATTTTGATCCAAAATAGCCTGAAGCGTATATCCGTTTGACTGTCGGATTTGATAGGGGAGTGGTTGTTCATTTACGGCTACCAACTCGTCTCCGGTAGAAATAATCCGGATCACAGGTGCCTTGAAAACCGTGAGATTCGTACACCCTACTGTTGCAGCCACCCCAATCTCCGGTGCACGTAATTTTGTGCCGGATGTAAGCAGAATATCGCCGGCTTTTCGGTCAGAACCCTGCTGGTGTGCATTTTGGTTTTGACGAACATCTTCAATCAAAATATGCGCCTGCCCATCAGTTATCGAAAGGTCTTCGTATCGAATAACGCAATCTGTACCCTCGGGAAGCATGGCACCGGTCATTACCTCCAGACAGACTCCTGCCTCCTTTAGTCGGAGCGGTGGAGCGCCAGCTGCCTGTGTCCCTTTTATCGGGAATATCCGTTGGCCTTTTTCGAAATCATCAAAAGAAATCGATATTCCGTCCATAGATACTCTGGTAAAGGGCGGAAAATCTCTGTCAGCGCGAATGTCCTCTGCCAAAACACATCCCAGTGCCTGCTCCAGGGGAATCCGATCCGTACCCCAGGTACGACAGGTTGATAGAATGGTTTTTTGTGCTTCTTCAACTGAAATCATACTTGTGAAGTTAGAACTTTTTGCCTTTCGGAAACTATTTCCGGGAAAGCGGTAAACCGTAGTAGGAAATAAATTTTGATTTTGCCCAACAATGAGTAAAAACATCTGTTAAGTGTCTTGTTAAACGCAATAATTGTACAGGGGAACTCGAACTTGGCAAATAAAAATTTGAGTAATTTAGCAACCACGCTTCCGGAAAACAGAAAAACACCCCGTTAGCAACCCATTATCAACTTAGAACCATACACAACACGCAACGCATGAAAAGAATAGTACACCCATTGTTACTAATCGGATTGTTTGTGCTGAGTACCACTGTACTTCAGGCGCAGACTCCTGAATCTCTGGCAGTCCAGTATCTGAATGAGCACCGCCAGGAACTTGGCCTTACGGCCGCCGACATATCTTCCTTCCGGATAAGTGATCTCTATACAAATAGTCGTACGGGAGTGACTTATCTCTATCTGAACCAAAGTTATCAGGGAGTAGATTTGCTTTGGGCTACGGCCAATGCGATCTTCAACCAGGAAGGAAGACTCGTAAAAATGAATGTGAATTTTGAAGGCGATCTGGCTGGCAAGATTCTATCTGATCAACCTGCTTTAACTCCGGAAGACGCGCTACGCCAATGTGCCAGCTTGATGGATCTGGTGGTACCTCAGCAGTTTGAAGTGGATGAAGTTTTATACGAACCAAGCATGAAAACCACCTTCCTGGCAAATGGCTGGGCTTTGGAGAATGTGCCGGTGAAGATGGTATATTATAATGCTGTGGATGCCGGAATTCGTTTGGCTTGGGAAATTGATTGGTACGAGCCTTCTGCAGATCATCGCTGGTATGTTTTGATCGATGCTGCAACGGGTGACCTGCTTTACAAAAAAGACCAGGTAATTCATTGTGATTTCGGACATCCAAGTGATGCACATAACTCAGATTGTATTGGTTATGCTCCGCGCGGAGTAAAAAAACAGAAATCATCAAACGCTGCTTTTAATATCCTCAACCCGGATAGTTACATGGTATTTGCCTTGCCTGTGGAAAGCCCAAACCATGGTCCGATGTCTGTGGTAACCAATCCGGCTGATCCGGTGGCTTCTCCGTTCGGATGGCATGATGTGGATGGAGCGCCAGGGTTTGAATACACCATCACCAGAGGAAATAATGTACACGCCTATCAGGATACAGGTGATGATAATAGTAGTTCAGGTGATGAACCTGATGGTGGCATGGAATTGGAATTTTTGTTTGATTACGACCAGCCTTCTGGTCCGGATTCCTACCAGGATGCTGCGGTGGTCAACCTTTTTTATTGGTGTAACCTCATGCATGACGTTTGGTATCAATATGGATTTGATGAACAAGCGGGTAATTTTCAGGAAAACAACTACGGAAACGGTGGTGTTGACGGCGATGTCGTTCGGGCGGAAGCGCAAGATGGCAGTGGCCTGAATAATGCAAATTTCAGTTCGCAAGGCGACGGCTCGGGAGTCAGAATTCAAATGTATTTGTGGGATAATGCACCGCAGAACTCCGAGTTGACTATTGATGAGCCGATGAATATTGCCGGAGCATATATTTCAGCCGGAGCAAATTTTGGCCCGGGCGTACCGGTTGATCCACTTACTGATACACTGGTTTTAGTAAATGATGGTACAGCCGATCCTACATTTGGTTGCGAGCCAATTCAAAATGGTGCCGAAGTTTTTGGTCAGATTGCCCTAATCGATCGGGGTACCTGCGGCTTTGTATTGAAAGTGCTGAATGCACAAGATGCCGGAGCTGTGGCTGTTATTATTTGTAATGACGAACCAGGTGATCCGATTGTATTGGGGGGAGCCTCTACGGATGTTACAATTCCGGCCATCATGATCTCCCAAAGTGATTGCGAGCTGATCAAAATAGAGTTGGCGAATACCGTAGTTGGTACGCTCCAGCAAAATCCGGGAGGTTCCAACTTCCTGGATGGTGATTTTGACAGCGGTATTATTTCCCATGAATACGGACACGGGCTCTCTATTCGTATGACAGGTGGCCCTTCCACGGGCAATTGCCTGAGTGGCGCAGAACAAATGGGAGAAGGATGGAGTGATTACGCTGGTTTGATGATGACCATTGAGCCAGGCGATGCCGGAGAAGATGTACGTGGTATCGGGACCTTCGCACTTGGCGAGTCCACTACCGGCCCCGGAATACGTCCTGCCCCATATAGCACTGATGTTACTGTAAATGACTATACCTATGTAGCTACAAATGATGTCAACAACATTTCACAACCACACGGAATTGGTTTTGTCTGGTGTACTATGTTGTGGGAAATGACCTGGGATTTGATCGACCTTTACGGATTCGATCCGGATGTATATAATGGTTCAGCGGGTAATAATATCGCCATGCACCTTGTTACCGAGGGTATGAAAATGCAGGTTTGCAACCCGGGTTTTGTAGATGGACGTGACGCTATTTTGTTAGCTGATGAAATCTTTTATGGCGGAGTCAATCGTTGTCTGATTTGGGAAGCATTTGCCCGCCGTGGATTAGGCTGGAGTGCCGACCAGGGTAGCAGCGGAAGCCGCACCGACCAGGTAGAAGCCTTTGATGTGCCGCCATACTGTTTGGAAGCCTTAGTGCCGCCAACTTCCCAGTTTAGTGTGGATGTTTTAGAGAGTTGTAATGGATTTTTCACATTTACAGATGAGTCTTTTGATATCCCTCAGGAATGGCTCTGGTTGTTTGGAGATGGGGGCGAATCAAACCAGATTTCACCAAGTTATACCTACACGGAAGAAGGAACATACACCGTTCAATTGATCGTTACAAATACCCTGGGTGTAGATACATCTTCCATTGAGGTAGTGGTTGATTTTCCGGATGCGCCCGTTTTAACGACAAACAGTATTGAAGTTTGTGAGGGTGAAACCGCAACACTGGAAGGTGATGGTGCAGGCGTGATCAACTGGTATCTGGATGGAGAATATATAGGTAGCGGCTCACCCTTTGAGACGCCTCCGATTACCCAGGCAGGTACCATAGAGGCGGAGGTTGAGCTTCCGGAACCTGCAGCGCAAGGTGGTCCTGTTGATAATAACTTTGGAACAGGAGGCTATCACAATACAACTTTTACAGGTACTGTTGAATTTGAAGCCCATAAAGCCTTCATTCTGGAATCTGTCTTGATGGATGCAGGCGATGATGGTGATCGGATTATCGAACTTTTTGACGCAGGTGGTAATGTTATCAATTCTGTCACAGTCTTTGTGCCTGCCGGCCCAAGCCAGGTTACCCTGAATTTGGAGGTGCCAAGTCCTGGAGAATATTCAGTTGGCGCTACCATGATGAATTTATATAGAAATGATGATGGGGCTAACTATCCCTATGAAGTTGGAGATGTGGCTACACTTACCGGTTCTCCTGCCGGTCCGGATTTTTACTACTACCTGTATAATTGGGTGGTTCGGCCAATTGGTTGTAAAAGTGAGTTGGTACCGGTCGATGTTTCCATTCTGGATGGGCCGACAGCTAATTTCGTAACCAATCAAACGGAGGCACTAGTTGATTTTACAGACACTTCTGTGGATGCAATCAGTTGGTCCTGGAACTTTGGTGATGGTGGCCTGTCAAGTGAACAAAACCCTTCTTATGTTTATACAGAAAGCGGTACTTATTCCGTCACACTTACTGTTAGCAATGGAGATTGTGAGGATAGCTATACCCAGCTTGTTGTAGTTGAAATTATCAACGGATTAGCGGAAGTTGCCGGGCTAAGCTCCTTCAATCTGTATCCAAACCTTGGTAATGGTAGTTTCTATTTGGAATTGGGATTAGAACAGGCTGAAGACATTCGGGTTTCTGTTTTCAATACCCAGGGTCAGGAAGTACAGGTTCGCGATTTCAATAATCGCCGGACATTGCAAGAATCATTCGAATTGGGTAATTTGCCGTCAGGTGTTTACCTTGTTCGGATTGGCTGGCGCGATCAGGGTATTACAAGCAGATATGTGTTAATACACTAAGAGTATGTTGGGGTTTTCATGATTGAGCGAAGGCGAGCAAATTTTGTTTCAGACGAGGCAAATTTTGCAGTCGTATGCGGGCAATCCGACGAAAAATTTAACAAAGTATGAAATAAAATTTGCCGCATGTAGCCTATGGATGAAATCCCCAACATGCTCTAAGATATTTGATTATGAATGTTAGAAACCCCCGCTCCGATTTTCGGAGTGGGGGTTCTTTTTTTAGGTTATACCCAAGCGATAGTGGTTTGGATATATTTACTTTCCGACTATACCTAAATCCAGCACACCTTCCAATTTGGCATAGGGAATAACAAATTCTGTAATTCCCAAAGCATAGGGTGCAACCTCGTATGGATTATAAATAAAGAGTACGCCATCTCCGACAAAGGCCATATTCGCCGGAAGGCTAAAGGCCTCTTCAAAAAAGAAACCGGATTCTGCTAAATCCTGACCTTCCGGGATTTCCTGTTCTGCTCGAAATGCCTGTTCAACAAGTTGAAGAAATACAGCTGGTTTCTGAATCAGTTTTTCCAATTTGACAACTGTACCATCTTTCAGGCTAAAGGTACGCAGGGTGGTGTAATAGTTTGGGTGCGCACCGCCGGTGTAGTTATAATTGTTGAGCTCGATAGAATACAGGAGATCGGAATGATAAAGTACCTCTGATTCCACATCCACACTCCAGGGAGTAATAAATTCCGGTTCTTCATCTGCCATCATTTCTTCGTATTCCAGTACAAATGTTTTTGCAGCTTTAGTTAAATCGGCTTCCGCTGAATTGACTTCGGTCAATTCCGACAGTTCTTCATAGGCAATGGCCCGCACCTGGCTATTGATGCTTTCAACAGCCGGATTGTCTTTGCCCTTCAGCAACTGCATGGAAACGTTTACACGGGCACAACGAATTGAGTCACTTGTTTCACAGGCTGGAGAGGATTCCTGAAAACTAAAGGTGAAAAAAGGGGAATCTGTTTCCGCTTCTCCGGAATCCATCGGAGGGGGTATATTTTGGGGCCCGTTTTCGCAGGCTCCAAGTGTAAGAAAGCTTAGGAACAGAATGTAGATGAAATAACGCATGGTCTGTGATTTTAGGATAAGACTGCCAAGATAAAGAATGCCTGGCTTAATAAAAACCAAGGGCTTGCCAGCTTAACATAATGTTCGACAGGTTGGCAACCTGTCAGGTCGCCGACCTGACAGGTCCATTTTCCATTTTCAAATGCCTCGCCCTTTTTTAAATCCTAAAGTCTGCCAATCTATAGGAAGGTTGGTGGTAAATAATTGAACAACAATTAATTATGGTTTATTTGGTCGGCAAGGCTAATAGATGTAGTCAGGTCCAGCTTAACATAATTTTCGACAGGTTGGCAACCTGTCAGGTCCCCAACCTGTCAGGTCGGGAACCTGACAGGTCGAAATCAAGCCGGATCCTTGTCTAATGAGATCTCCACGGATTTTGTAAGCGGATACCCCGTGCAGGTCATCACCAAACCCTTGGTTGTGTTGGTATTCATTAGCCCCAACTGCGTGTACATTTCCACCTCCCCACTCAGGCATTGACCACTACATGTAGTGCAAATGCCACTTCGGCAACTATATGGCAGCCGAATCCCTTGGTTTTCTGCTGACTCTAATATCGTTTGCCCGGCAGGCACATCAACTTCGTAAAGTTTTCCCTTGTACCTGATTTTTACCTGACTATCAGGAAATAATTTGGCAGGTGGAATAGCAGGAGGTTTTACCACAAAAAATTCCCGATGTACCTGCTCAGGAGTGTAGCCCATAAATCCCAAAGCCTGACTGCTTTTAAGCATAAGTCCCTCCGGACCGCAAAGAAAAAACTGACTTAGAGCCGGAGGATGTTTTTGATAGCGCTGCACCAAATCTTCTACAAGGGCATTGCTCAATCGTCCCGGCAGCCAGCTGGCAGGCGGAAAAATACTTTCGTACACGTCATCATCAGATCGGCTTAACAAATAAATACAGCGAAATTGTGTTGGATATTGCCGGGCCAATTTGCCAATCGCCTCCCGGAATATGATCGATTGGCTGCTATGGTCAGCATGGATGAGTACAATATTAGATTGTGGCTCCTGTGCAAGTGCCCATTTTAGCAGGCTGTATAGAGGCGTAATGCCACTGCCTCCCCCGATCAGGAAAATATCTCGTGCCCCACTTGCCGGCTTTAGCACAAACTGTCCGGCCGGCTCTATCGCATGGAGTAAGTCGCCTGCTCCGGCTTCTTCCACTAAATACCTGGACGCCCGCCCATTGATGGTGCGTTTGACTGTAATAGCCGGAAAAGCATCGATCCCGGGAGCAGAACTCAGCGAGTAAGAACGCCGGAAAGACAATACGCCCAAATCATCAAAAAGAAAGGTTAGAAACTGTCCGGCATGGTACTCCAGGGGGCCGTTTAGGGGCTCTAAAATTAGCGTAGCGGCACGGGCCGTTTCCTGGATTTTTTCCTTTATGCTAAATGTAATCAATTCAACTTCATTAATTAATTCGTAGGGTTTTTGCTTTCAGGGGCGCTTAAAAGTACGGCGCTTTTTTTCAATGGGCGCCCTGCAAAGACAGCCCTCCAGGTGGTCGTTAACCAACCCCATCGCCTGCATGAAGGCATAGGCAGTTGTCGGACCCACAAAACTCCAGCCCCTCTTTTTGAGATCCTTGCTCAGTAAAATAGATGTTGGGGAAGTGGCCATCTGGCGTAGGGTTTCATAGTCGAATCGCGTTGGCCGCTCGGAAGGAGCAGGCTCAAAGGACCAAAAATATCGAGCCAAAGAACCGTATTCTTTTTGGAGCAGAATCGCTTTTTGGGCATTATTGATGGCAGATTCAATTTTTTTCCGATGCCGTACAATGCCAGAATCCTGTAATAATAAGGCAACCTCTTTTTCGCCAAACCGGGCTATTTTCTCAAAATCAAATTCGGCGAAAGCCGCTCTGAAATTTTCCCGCTTACGCAGAATTGTCAGCCAGCTTAAGCCAGATTGAAAACCCTCCAGGACAATTTTTTCAAATAGCCGCCGATCATCGGTTACCGGATGTCCCCATTCTGTATCGTGGTAATGCATGTAATCTACATGATTTGCTCCCCACCAACACCGCACCTTGTCGTCCGGCCCCCGTTTAAGGCCGCTGGCATCCTGGCTCATAATCTTCCCATTTTATTTCAGGTGAAGGTAGAACTTTTGAGGGCAATTCCTGTCAGCTTAACCTTGCTGGCGTTTGATATAGGCCGCTACAAAAGGACACCAGGCTACAACCTCCAACTGTTCTTTTTCGGCGTATTCGAGTGCTCGCTTGGCCATTTTACTCGCGATACCCTGCCCTTTTAAATCATCTGGAACTTCCGTGTGCAGAAAATAGATTTTGCCCTCCCGCAGCCGGTAATCGATCCGGGCCAACTGCATACCGATCCGTACTTCAAAACGACTGTTCTCTTCGTTATTTACGACTTTAATAAATCGGCCATCTAGTTTCATCTTTTCTTTTTTAGACAAACAAATGGGAGTAGGGGGAGTTCAATTTTGCGGTTTTGAATGATCTCCAAACAAGTTTTATACCTGTTTTACGTTTATAAAACTATGTTTTTTGGATATAAAAAAGACTATGAAAAAAATAGCTTTACCACTATTAGGCTTGTTGATGAGCACCAGCGTCAGTGCACAATTTGATCTGGAATCTAATTTAAGCGATGCAGAAAAATTGTACGGCCTGTCGAAGTTTTGGTCGGAAGCAACTTATAATTTTGCTTTTTTTGACCAAACAGATGTTAATTGGGATTCAGCCTATCAGGCTTTCATTCCGCGGGTATTAGCGACCCCAAATACCTTTGAGTATTATCGGGAATTGAAGCGGTTTTGCGCCTTGTTGCAAGATGGACACACCGATGTGTATGCGCCCGAATCGCTGTATCAATCTAGTTTTTTTATCCGCCTGATATTTATGCGTATGGGCGATAAAATCATCGTCAAAAATGTCGCAAAGGTTGATGCAGACAAGGTGCCGGTCGGTTCAGAACTACTTACAGTTGATGGCTTGCCGGCTAAGGTCTATTTTGAAACGTCCGTATTACCTTATATTTCCGGGTCAACAGAACACGAACGCTGGAATGATGCCCTTCGTAGTTTTACCTATCCTCTTCGGGATACGCTTCAAAGTCAGGCAATGGTTTTTCTTACGCCTTCCGGCGAAAAGGTAACCTATCATCACCGCTGTCATAATGCCAATACCACCTTTGTGCATGATTTTGGAGAGTGGAAGCGTTTTGACTTTGAAATGCTGCCTGATGATGTAGCTCATGTGACCATTAACACATTTGGAGACTCAGAAGTAGTAGGTGACTTTGTAGCAAAATTACCGGAATTGAAAGCGGCCTCCGCGGTTATCCTGGATCTTCGTGGTAATGGCGGTGGTAATTCAGACGTCGGTGCAGAAATCTTACAGTATTTTACCGATCAAAATCTGCTGGGGTCTGTCTGGCGCACCCGCCAGCATCGGCCCGCTTACAAGGCTTGGGGAGATTGGTTGTTGACAGAAGATATAACAAATTTGGACGAGTGGCCGGAAGATGAGCAGGAATGGTATCACACTTCCGTGAATACTGCACTAGGCGAATCCTGGTATATAGGCGATACGATGCATTTTGTAAACCAGTTCGAAACGGCCCAAATTACCAGTCCGCTAATCATCCTGATTTCTAATTATACCGCTTCCGCAGCAGAGGATTTTCTAATCTTTGCCGACGGCTTAGGTGACCGTGCTACCGTAATTGGCCAACGCTCTTTTGGTAGTACCGGTCAGCCGATGCAATTTGATTTGCCAGGTGGAGGCAGTGCTCGTATCTGTACCAAAAGAGATTCCTATCCGGACGGCAGGGAGTTTGTTGGCTTTGGCGTGGAGCCTGATATTTTTATTGAGCCCACAATCAATGACCTGATCTCCGGAAGAGATATAGAGTTGGACAGGGCCCTGGAATACCTGCATCAGAAAAAGTAAAAACCTCGACTTACTTAATATGGATGATTTTCACAAAGTGGCAGTCGCCCATTTCTTCCAGAATGCTAAAATTATAGGATGCTGCCATGCGTTCAAACTGGCTTTTGCTGCAGAATAGAATTTTTTCTCCAGCCCCGTAATCCCCTTCGTATCGGGTATTAATATGAACAGCTTTTTTGATCGGTATGGCCGCAGCATAAAAATCAATGGTGGCATTATAGTTTTCCCGGACCACTGAAAAGGCATCATACTTTGCAGAAAGGTTTTTCATCATCCATCCGTATCGGGCAAACTCCCAACCGGGTCTGGATTCCTTTTTCTGGAACATATCATCTATTACCAGGCGGTACGGGGGGAAGAAAAATACAATACACATCAGAATACTAAGCAGGGCACTTTTTCGCTGGACATATTTAATGACCTGCACAAGCTCAATGATCCGGTGGATGCTGTAGCCAATCAAAATACTGAGCAACGGCATAAGCGGTGCCGCATACCAACGAATTTTAGTCTGGGCTAAGGAGAGAAAAAGCCAAAAACCCAATACACAAAACCCGAGGTAAAAAAGAAAGGTCGTAACCTTTTTATCGGCCTCCTTTGGGAATAGAAAAAAGGCCAGTGGCGCAAACAGAAAAAGAGGCGCATCGAGCAAAACAAAGATATAATACCAGAAGACGTTTTTATGATTTTCGAGGGAATCTGTGAACCGACCTCCCAACTCGTTTACCCAGACCGCTTTCATATAGCCCGGAGATAGATAATTTCGCAAAAAGTAATAGGAAATCCAGATGCCAATAGCCAGTCCAATCCCCACATAGTAGCGATAGTTTCCCGCAATGGGTAAAAACTTTCGATGAATCAAAAGGTATGCTAAGATTCCCGGTCCAAACATCAGGATAACAACCCCCTTGGTCATGAGGCCCAGAAAGAGGAAAACGGAGGCCGTCAATATCCAGCGTGTAGCTCGTTCAGATTCGAAAGATCGGAAAAGACTTAATAAAAATATGGTAGAAAATAGCGTGAGCAGGGAGTCATAATCGCCCGTTCGTACTACATGCAGATCGCAATAACCTAAAAAACTTATCAGGCTCAATGCACTGAAAAAGGCCCAGGCCAGGGAGCCTGATCGCTTAAATACAAAAAAGAACAAGATCAAAATACTGGCAAATCCAGCTAAGGCGGAGGGAAGTCTGACGGCTATTTCACTTGGGCCCAGCATCTTGATAAAGGTAGCCTGCAACCAAATCAAAAACGGAGGTTTCGTATCCCAATTATCTGGCTCGCCTCGAAAAGATGGGATAAAAGTGTACCCATCTTGTGCCATTTCTAAGGATTTTACGGCATTACGGGCTTCATCATAATTCCATACCGGTAAAAAATCCATGTGGTGGAAAACCGGGAACCAGGCAATAATGCAAAGCAAAAAACCACAAATCCAAAAAGATGTATTAGACTCTCGCATGTTGATGGTGTAGGTCCGGCTTTGACCGGCGTTTTACTGATATCCAGGCAGATCAGTGCGCCCACTTTGTCCTCTCTCCAAAGAGCTAAAAAGTTTATAAATTTAACAATACAACCAATAAATTTTCTATAATCCTTGCCTATCCAACCGTAGCAGGGGCGGGCAGAAAATACGAAAATTTTCCGCCGGGTAAAACCCAACGTGCTTTCCTGTGCAAGGATAATGAATTTGAGGATTTTTCGGATGGTCCAATGCTGCCGAACCCGATCTCTATTCCTGGTCCATGTAGGTGGAAAAGGGATATCAAGGCTTCTCAAAGAGGTGGTTTTTAGCGTTGCATTCGACAAAGCTTTGGTTTTGCCTTAATTTTCTGAACAGAGAGATTAATTTTATAAAAATTTTAAACGATGGTAAGAAGTTTATTCCTTGTATTGACTTTATTGAGTAGTCTTTCAATACAAGCCCAGACGATCGGGCTTTTTCAAAATGATTCTCTGTCCTTTAATGGTTATACACTCTTTACTCCTTCTACAGGCAGTAAAGCATATCTTATTGATAATTGTGGTGAGTTGATCAACTCCTGGGATACAAACTATTTTCCCGGCTTAGATGTGGAGCTGCTTCCTGATGGCCGCTTGGCCCGAGCGGCCCGCTGGAATGGCAGTTTCAATGGCGGCGGAGTGGGAGGCCGGATCGAAATTTACAATTGGGAAGGTGATCTGGAATGGGGCTATATCTATGCCAATGAACTGGTACATCAGCACCATGATTTTGAGATTTTACCAAATGGAAATGTCCTTATCCTGGCCTGGGAAGATAAAACAGATCAGGAAGCAATAAACGAAGGCCGTATCCCGGCATCAATCGGACAGAACGGCGTCTGGCCAGATCATCTGGTGGAAGTTGAACCTTTCGGTATCAATCAAGGCACTATTGTATGGGAATGGCATATCTGGGATCACCTCGTGCAGGATTATGATCCGACAAAAGAAAATTATGGAGTCGTCGCCGATCATCCCGAATTGATTAATGTGAATTATGCCGTTTCTACCGGGAGTGCCGACTGGAATCATTGCAACGCCATCGACTATGTGGAAGCTTTTGACCAAATCGTCATTAGTTCGAGAAACTTTGATGAATTTTGGGTGATCGATCATAGTACGACTACAGCAGAAGCAGCCGGTCATACAGGCGGACAGTCTGGCAAGGGAGGAGATATTCTCTACCGTTGGGGGAATCCGGCCGCCTATAATCGGGGCACCATCAATGATAAAAAACTATTTGGTCAGCATCATGTACACTATATTGAGGATGGATCACCTGATGCAGGCAAAATTATTTACTATAATAATGGTACAGGCAGACCAGATGGTTTATACTCTACCGTAGAGATACTTGATCCTCCGGTTGACTCAGAAGGCAATTATACCCTTAACGGGGATGCGCCTTATGGTCCGGAAAATGTCTATTGGATATATGGCTCTGGTGGAGCGAATCAGTTTTTCTCCCAAAACGTTTCCGGTGCCACACAAATGCCAAACGGCAATGTGTTGATTTGCGTCGGTAACCCCGGTCGCTTTTTTGAAGTAACCCTGAGCGGGGAAAAAGTTTGGGAGTATATCAATCCGGTGGAATATGACGCCCCGGCAGAGCAGGGATCAAATGTTGCACAAAACACCGTTTTCCGCACCTATCGCTATGCTCCGGATTTCCCGGCATTTGATGGAAAAGACCTGACCCCAATGGGGCCATTGGAATTAAATCCTCTTCCATCTGACTGCATGATTTATGAGGAAGAAATGATGGCTGCTACAGCTACGCCCCATTTTTTGGAGGATGTGAAATTATTGACAAATCCCGTTTCGGATGAGCTGGCTTTAGTGAACCCGGCAGGGCGTTTGTTAAATACAGAAATTTTAGACCTTACTGGAAAATTGCTGTTTTCTGGGATTTCCAGTGATCAATTAGTTACTTTTAATGTTAATACCCTCGGAAGTGGTATGTATATCTTAAGAGTTACGGATAAACAGAAAAATTTATTTACACTCATTAAACTTATTAAGACATGATAAAACATTTACCCCTAATTGTACTTTTTTTATTGTCAGCAGCCTGTGTTCAAGCGCAAAATACGGTTGGATTGTTGTCTTACAATCCGTCTAAGGCGTTTGACGGATATAATATGATCTATCCCCACAATCAGCCAAATGTTTATTTGCTGGATAATTGTGGAGAAATCGTTCATGTTTGGGAAGACGACAGTAATTGGCGCCCGGGTAATACAGCCTATCTTTTAGAGAACGGCAATTTGGTGAAAACCAAAAGAGACGGGAATGTTTCTAATGATGCTATCTGGGCCGGTGGCGGTGGTGCGATCATTGAAATTCGAAGCTGGGATAACGATCTGCTTTGGTACTTCGAATTGAATGATGCCACTAATCGTTTGCACCACGATATTGAGGTAATGCCGAATGGTAATATTCTGGCTATTGTGTGGGAGTTAAAAACAGATGCGGAAGCTATTCAGGCTGGACGTGATCCAAATAACCTCCCGGATAGTGAATTGTGGCCGGATTATGTGATTGAGATCGAGCCTGTCGGAACAAACGATTATAATATCGTTTGGGAATGGCACGCATGGGATCACCTCATCCAGGACTTTGATGCTACCAAAGACAACTATGGTGTTGTTGCAGATAATCCGGGTAAAATTGATATCAACTATACGCCAGATGGTGTGGCAGACTGGTTTCATACCAACGCTATTTCTTTTCACCCGAATCGGAATCAGATCGTTCTGAGTGTACCTACTTTTGACGAAATCTGGATTCTTGACCATACTACTACTACTGCGGAAGCAGCAGGTAATACAGGAGGGAATTCCGGAAAAGGAGGCCAGTTTATGTATCGTTTTGGCAATCCAAGAGCCTATGATATGGGTACAGAGGATGATCAATTACTTTACTACCAACATGACATTCACTGGGCATTGGATTTTCTGGATATCAGCCATCCGTTTTACGATAAGATGATCGTTTTCAATAATCGGGTAGGTGAAGACTATTCCACAGCAAATGCATTTGATGCGCCATGGGATATGTATAATTGGGAATATACCCTGACAAATGGAGTTTATGGCCCTACTTCCTTCTCGGATGTTCAAGAGCATCCAATAGATCCGACCCTGATGTATTCAACTGGTTTGTCAAGCATCCAGCACCTTCCTAATGGTAATACACTGATTTGTGTTGGTCGCTTTGGTTATATGTTTGAAATAACGCCTACTGATCAAATCGTATGGGAATATAAAACGCCTTTAAACGCAGGGGTGCCTGCAACACAGGGTGATACCTTACTGGTAAATAATAACCTGACTTTCCGGGTGAAACGCTATCCGACTACTTTTGCTGCGTTTGATGGTAAAGACCTAAGCTCACAAGGATGGATAGAAAGTGAGCCTGATGAAGATTTCTGTCAGACCATCCTCCCGACTTTGGAAGCATTCAAAGAGTATAAAATGGATGTTTACCCGAACCCGGGTTCAGATGTGATTACCCTGGAATGGGAAGGTATGCCAAATTCTCTGATAGAAGTATTTGATCTTTCCGGACGCCGCATGCACGCCATGGAAGCTTCCGGTGGACGGAAATACCTGAATGTGTCAGGCTGGGAAAATGGAATGTATATTATCCGTGTGGACGGCAAAGGTGTACGAACGCTGGTTGTTAATCACTAAATAGTATTTCGCTTATATAAACATGAGTCATCCCGAATTTTGAGCCTACATAAAAAAGAGGCAATTTGAGATGGCAGCTCTTAAACGGTAAATCGGTATCGAAGCAATTCGGTGCCGATTTCCTGTTCTATGGCCCACTATCTAAGGAAAGGTGCCGCTCCTACGGAGCTTTAGAAAAGTTGTCAATTTGAAATGCTACAAAGAG
>JAGQWR010000171.1 GCA_020437105.1 Saprospiraceae bacterium | reverse complement strand
GGGCGAAGCCCCTAGACCGTGATGCCGACAGGCAAGCTAGACCAGGCCAAAGGCCCTAGACCAAATGAATGCTGAATTTTGAATTCGATACTAACTCACTAAAAAACCAGCCCCAACAGGAGCGCTAAAACACCATCTGTAGCCGCTGCAACAGCTTGCTCAAACGCACATTTAGTGCCTTGCCGGCATCAAAAAAGGCGCCATTGAGGGTCATCCAATCAGACTCAAACTGGATGGTTAGTGGATGGCCGTATCGGAAAACATGGGCGGGCTGCATAGGAGCCTTCCAGTAAATTGATTGGTTTGTCATAGCAAATCCTGCTTTACCTGTGCCTCGGAGCGTTTGATCGCAAATAAACCAGAGGCGCTCCGTTCGATCGGCAAACAAAAACGATTTACTTACTTTTTTGAGCGTTTTCTCCGGCATTGACAGGAAGTCGGTGTAAATCCGCACATCCTCGTGGTCAAAGGCCATGAAATCCATTGACATCCGGTATAGATCGACCTGATTACCGTCTATACCATGGTATTTCAAAATTGCCTGCGGGAGATATATTTGATTGAGGTCCGAACAAAAACGGATCAGGAAAAAATCTACCAAGGAATAAATTTCATACAAAACTTCCTGGGTTACTGTATTTATTCCGGCACGTGCCAGGGGTTCCAGCAGCTGCCGCAACCGATGCTCTAAATCAGTCGGAAAACCCGATTCGTGGAAACGCTGAAAATATTGATCAACCATCCTGGGATCCTGCTGATCTAAAATTGCCCGCTCCAGTTCCCGCATAAAACAATCGGCCAATTCCTGCTCCATATCCTCGGTTGGAGGCGGAGCAAAAATATCCGGCGGCGACGGCAGCACACTTGTCCCACAAGTCGGACAAAACCGGGCATCCGGAGGTAATGCCGTCTGGCAATTTAAACAGGCCGATACAGACATAGGTCAGAGGGCTACTTGCCCGTTCAATTTATCGAGAATAGCAGACATTAGCGTGCCTTGATTTAATTCTGCACCGTCCACATAACTGTGGTGCAATGCCACCACATTCCAATTAGCATCAAAAACCGGTGAACCGCTGGAGCCTTTCAACGTATCTGCTTTATAGCGTACCAGCGTACCTGCTGTGCCTTCCACCCGATCAAAAGCCAGTTTCTTGGTCTCCCCGGCAGGGTGCTGGATAATGGTCACATAATCATCGACCTCCGGTATGCCACTGGTCCGAATGGTCAGATGCCCATAATCGCTTAACGGCGGAGCACCATCCTGTTCTTTTACCTTAACCAGGGCGAAATCCAACGTTTCGTCGTTGACAAAAAAGGACGCCGGATCGAGGTCATACGTTTTACTGTTTACATTGCCTTCCATGTCTTCCTCAAAGGAAAAAATAGCCTTAGCCATACTGGCGACCTCCGCATTTTCCAGCACATGGTAATTGGTCAAAAGTAGGTTGCCTTTGAGCATAAATCCCGTTCCGGTAGAACGATCAATCATTTTGACCTTACACACGCTCTTCGCCGCAATCATGCCCTTTGTAAACCAAATCACATCCTGAAACTGACTCTTACCAACAATCTTTTCCTTGGTAATACCAGTCGTTTCCTCATCAATTTGCACCCCCGTAGATGGCGCTTTGGAAGCATTGGTCTTTGGCCGACTGCGTCGATATACCTCATTGATAAATTCAATGAGATTGTTGTTGATCACATTTCGACGGACATTGTATTTTTCCTCCGTGATCAGGGATTTCCTGAAATTTGCCTTCAGGCGGGTCAATTGTCCGGAATGCCCGATCAACTCATCGTAGTAATCAGTCTTTAACATGGGTTCAAAAAACTCCATGAGAACTTCAATCACCTCCTCTGTGTCGTCCTCCTGGATCATTTCCTTGACCCTCTTAATAAATGCCTGGTCTATTGATTGCATGAAAAAATTAAGCGTTTTAAGTGTATAACTACCCGAATTAAAAATCAACCTCAATCATGGCCGGTTCATCCTCCACCACGATACGTTCAGGAGCTGATTTTTCCAAAACCAGTTTATCATTGCTTGCGTCAACCGAGATAATTGTATTTGAATCGGCATCGATTTTCATACGCAAACAGGTAAAAGCAAAGGTCAGATAATCTTCTCCCTCAAACTTGATCTCGTTGCCCGATTTGGTCTCCACTTTTATTTTAGTATCATCAATCTGCAGGGCTTGTCCGATCGAACCCAGCGATACATCCGTCTCCGAATCAACGGTTTTTTCAATTTTTACCGTAAAATTCTTACCTGCAATAATCGAATCTACCACCAATAGCTGAGCCTCCGGATCCGTATAATAGGGAGCCAGTACCGGGTTAGTCTTATCCAGAATTTTTCCGCCAATAGCACGTCCCATCGGCAATGCTTCCACGTAATGTTCCTGCATTTCCGGAAATCCAAAAGAAATATCTTTGGTTCCCTTGAAGGCTTCTTTCACGCCAGGAGTGGATAATCCGAAACCCTGCAAAAATCCCTCCAGCACCGAAACGCCAAAATTAAAATCGACACTGCGGCTGTGATTTCCGGATACCTGAGCCATGGGCTCAACAGATGGAGTCAATCCTAAATCCGGACTATCCACCAGTAAATCATGGAGGCTGCCCAAATATTTGAGCTGGCTGCCGCGGCGACCGATGACCGCAAGGGGTTGAATTTTTTTCCCGGGAATTCGGACAATATTCGCTTTAAATGCCTTTTGAAGGGCATTGACCAGGGGGTCGCCTGGACATAATCTAAAAGAAGCCATATCGGGTTGTTTTTTGAGTAGGCACCAATTTAGTAATTTTTCGCGGCGAATTTGCTAATTTGGCCCAAGACCAATGATTCGTATACCCGTTACGATGTGGTTTGGGAAAATAATGGCGCAGCTATTGTATTTTTCTGCAATGCGAAAAACCTGCCTGCCTTGCTGGCGCAATCCAAAAGCAGACAGGCGTAGGCGACGCCTTAGCGTCGGCGCACCGATAGCTATCGGGGGCTTCAACACGGCAGAAAGAGACAAGAGCAAGTCAGAAATTCACAAACTACTTTGATTCGGGTATAAGACCCCTGCTCCATGCAATATTCCGAATTCGAAGCCGCAATCAGAAATTTTCTACTGGATTCCAACTACACGGAAATCCAAGATTTGCTATTGGATTGGATACAGGAACATGTAAGCGACACCCAACTTCAAAATGAAGCATTGGGCCATGCCACCGAATGTCGAAAAATTGCAAAAGACGATCGAAAAGGACTGAAAACCAGTGAGGAAATTGATGTAGCTTATAACAATTTCCGCCTCCACGTACTTCAATTCCTACAGGATGTAAAAAAATACATGGACAAGCTTGCACTTGCAAAAGCATCCGACCAATCCAGACCGGAATTGATTAAAAAGGTTCGCAATGCACTGGAGGATCTGAACTACAAGAAAGAAATTCTCCTGTTCCGGAAATTCCAACTCCAGAAAAAACAAAATCGGGGCATTTTCCTGATTAACGGATCAAAGTATTACGGTCAGAACTGGTTGTACCGATTGTTACTCAAACCGGTACGGGGTCAAAGAGGCAATGAAGCCCTGCGTGAGGTAGTCATCGACTTTAGCGGCCAAATCTCCATCGACATGTTCTGGTTTCTGATGTACGACCAGTTTAATGTTTCCGAGGGCGAAAACAAATCAGAAAGCAAGCGCAAATTACTGGAGACCATCACCCATATCTGGGAGAATGACCGATCCCTCGTTTTCCGAATTGAAATGAATGGCGATATTCCTCCGATGGATTTACTGGCCTTTATCCAGGAATTCTGGTTGCCCCTCCATCAGCATACTGAGGCTAAAAACAGCGAAAATATGTTGCTGCTTTTCCTTATTTTCGGACAAACCTTTGATCATCAATCCGCGGTAAGCGAGCAACAAGAAGCTGTATTTGCTACAGATCTGAATGATCAATGGAAGCCGGGCAGTCCCCTTGTTTTTGATATCGGACTGCTGGATCAAAACGAAGTATTGCGTTGGCTGGAAGGAAGAATCAATCACTTTGATGACATCCTGGATCTGGATGAAATGACACAACAACTGATGAAAAATCAGCCCACTATTTTTCCGGAAATCGTGATGATCGGTTTCTGTATGCACTATAAACTTTCCTTTCAAAATCAAATTCTGGCAAAAAATTAGGCTCCATGGCTTTCAAAAATAGATATACTGGCACCGGATTATTACAAGCACGCGAATTTCAGGGAGAAACATTGGCTCCCTACCTGCCATCCCCCGAACTCCTCGAGGCAGTAAACCTGGCCATACACCTGAATCGACCACTCCTGCTCAAAGGCGAACCAGGTTGCGGAAAATCCTATCTCGCCAAAGCTGTAGCCTGCGAATTGGGACTCCCGCTCGAAACCCTGTTTGTGAAATCGACCACCAAGGCCCGCGAAGCACTGTATTCGTACAACCACATCGGACACCTGCGCGATGCCCAACTGGCAAATACCAAACGACTGGATCCGGAAGAAATGGAAAATCGGGAAAATTCATTTCACTATGTACAGTTTGGGCCAATCGGACGCGCATTTCAGGGTAAAGAACAATGTGTGCTGCTTATTGATGAGATCGACAAAGCAGATATCGATTTCCCAAATGACCTCCTCCAGGAATTGGAATTGCAAACCTTTAATATCTCCGAACTGGAAGGCCGGAAACTCGAAAAAGGGCAAAGTCCGACCTTGAAAGCGGTCAACAAACCAATCGTATTTATTACAAGTAATGATGAAAAACCGCTGCCGGCACCCTTTCTGCGCCGCTGCATATTCCACCGCATTCAATTTCCGGGGCCCGATCGCCTGGAGGAAATCATCCGCGCACATTTAAAACTGGATGCCAGTAAAGAAACCGCCTCCGAAAAGGCACTGGTTAAGGAGGCCTTAAAGCGCTTTGATGCGCTACGCCAACAAATGACAGACGATCTGGGCGGTGCCAAAAAGGCTTCCACCAGCGAGCTGATCGATTGGTTTAAAGTCCTGACCGCTCATCCCGCAGATGAAATGCTTCAGGCACTTCAAGGCAATTTGCCCTTTCCGGGAATACTCCTGAAAAGCGCAGCTGCACACGAGCGATTCCTGAAAAATAATTCATAAAGAATAATTCATAATGCTGAATTTTTAATTTTTAATTCGGTACAGAACCACAGGACCACCCCCGATAGCTATCGGACCACAGAACCACTAAAAAACTAACCCACTAAAAAACTGAACCACTAACCCACTAACCCACTAAAAAAACTGAACCACTCCAACCCCCATATCACCCTCCCCTTCTTCCAGCTGTTTCTCCGGCTGCGAAACAGTGGCCTGATGCTGGAACTGGAAGACTATTACGATTTGCTGGACGCCCTGCAAGGTGGATTTGGTTTTGATTTGGAGGCTACAGACCCCGAGGTACAGGTGGCAGCCTTTCGGCGAATCTGCTGCTTGCTGTGGATTAAAAATCCTTTAGAAGAAGCTCTATTCGACCAGCAATTCAAAGTGTTTTTGGCGGAAGCTCCTATGAAAACACTGGAAGAAAAGGAAGCAGAAGCATTACGCGAAAGCATCAAAAAGGATAAAGAACAAGATGCGCTGGACCGAAACCTGAAATCAGATAAAGATGCAGACGAAAAACGGGAATCCAGCCCTCTTCCCAATCAGCCGCTGGAAATCCCGGCTCCGCAATTTAAAAGTCAGGAACCGCTCAATCCCTATCAGCCGGCAAGGCACCAGTTTCTGATCAGCGACCAGTACTATCCCATGGTGCCCCGGGAAATGCAGCAATCCTGGCGGCATCTGCATCGTCCTGAACGCATCGGTTCCAGCGATCAACTGGATGTGCTGGGAACCGTTCGGGCATTCGCCCAAAAGGGCTACCTCGAAAAACCCATTTTTGAAGCAACTTACAGAAACCAGGTCGATCTGTTTATCCTACTGGATGTAGGCGGTTCTATGGTAGCCTATGATCAATTGGGTGCCCAGTTGATTCGGACTGCGCAGGAAGGCGGAAGGGTACGAAACGTAGCGGCATATTATTTCCGCAATGTGCCCGATGATAAGGTCTATCTCGATCCGCAGCGCACCAGCTGGAAGTCGCTATCAGAATTCGTCGGGGAGCTGGAACCCCTGCGCTCCTCCGTTTTGATCATTAGTGATGCCGGGGCAGCACGGGGTGCCCAAAACCTAAAAAGACTCTTTCTAACAGAAGCATTTCTGGAGGAAGTGCGAAATAAAACGCTGCGCATGGCCTGGTTAAATCCTTTCCCGCCAAAACGATGGAAGGGTGCCAGCGCAGAACAGATTTCCGAATGGATTCCGATGTTTCCACTGGACAGAAACGGATTGGATAAGGCTATAGACGTCCTGAAAGGGAAAGTGGAAAATTGAAATAATCACTTTAAAAAACTCAAAAAAACGATCAAATAGGTAACACGGCTCACATAGAAAATTTACTCGCAGAAGAGGAAATCACCCTCTTTACAAACCTGCCTTTTCTGGATACACCAGCCCGAAAAGCCTATCGGATATTTGCCTGCCATGCAGCATTTCCACTTGTTTTGACCTCCGATCTGCTCTTTAATATCTGGATGAATTTTTCGGAAAACCGCCAAGGACAAAACCTCCAGATTGCCCGGGAAGCAGTTTCAGATTTATTGCTTTCCGGTTTGTGCAATAACATCGGCAATCGAACCTATGAAGTTAAAGCCAAGGTTCGTGAAATCCTGTTGGAAGAATTACTGAAAGACCCAAATTTTGGTCCGGATCGTATAGTAGAGCTTGCTGATTTCACCCTGCTTTACGCGAATGAAAAGCTGGATGTAAAACAACAACTGGATCGCACCATTGCGGAAGTCCTGCGATGGGGAGCACTCGCTTACATCCGGCCCGAAGAAGCGGCAGAACGCATGGCCATGGCGCTGGGCGAAAAACTAAATGATCAGGATCGTTCTGGCCAATTGCGTATGAGTCACCTGCTTGAAAAACTGGCTGGTCCGATGAATCGCTTTGAGGCCTTCCGCGATTTGCGGCGTTTTGCCAGGGGGGTAGTCCAAAATGTTGCCGGCAAGGGACAGGAAGCAGAGCGATCCTTTGGCAGCATGCAGGATCGGGAATTGCAGATTGGCCAAGTGACCCTGCAGGCACCGGAACTTCAACAGGTGCCCATACCCATTTTTTTCTTTGCCTATATCACCTCTCCTCAGCAAACCCAAAACATGACGGTTTTGGATTTCGATGAGGAGCATCGTCGAATCGTACCGTATTTCCGCAGGCTGGAAGAAAAAGGATTAATACAGATTGTGGTCCAATATGATCTTCGTCCGGTGGAGGTTGAAAACATCCTGACTGATGAAAGCTTTGGCGACCGGATTGCCTTTTTGCACCTTTCCGGTCATGCAAGCACGCTGGAAGATCAGCAGACACAATCTAATGTACAAAGCTATTCTGCCGGCTTCAATGCCGATGGTAAGCTGATCGACTGGCGCAATTTGGTTCGCATTTTTAATCGTTATTCAAACCTGGAGCTCATTACACTGGATGATGTGCTCACGAAAGCACAGCTCGAAGATTTACGTTCCGACCAGGCCACGCAAATGAATAAGGTCTTCAATCCGCGTATGCCTCAGGAACTGCGTAATATGTTGGTCATTGACCATAACATTACCACTGCCGACCTCATGCCCTTCATGGAGGCCTTTTATGATAAACTCACAACCGACCATTCTATCAACAACTCCTTCAATGAAGCTGGCAGCGAAACGCTGGGCCAATTGTTGTACCTGAAAAACAATCCGGTTATGGCCTGGCTCCCAAATGGCTGGTGGCAATTGTCGGAGCACCCGGCCCTGACCAAGGAGATGTTGCAGGTGAGCGCTATCCCAAGGCTTTCGCCGGAAGACGCACGCTTACTTGCTAATATCGGCGAGATTTATAGCAGTGAGGACAAGTTTACCGGCTATGGGCTGCTGATTGACAATGGCCAATTTATTACGAGTTATTACTACCTCACGGGGGAACCTGGTGAATATATCCGCTTTTACCAAAACGGAAAATGGCAAAAGTATAATTACGAGGGTACCAAACTCATTCGCGATGAGGATTTGAATGCGGCATTCCTGCTGGAGATTAATCCGATGGAATCAGATTCCCAAATTGACCTGATTAATACCCTCCGGTCGGCAACTCCTGAAGATATGCCTGGCGGCGAATGGGATTTGCAACTCATTGAGCCACATTTTGACGAACAGGGTTATCCGAGCCTGAAACGCTACAACTTTGAGGCTTATGTAGAACGGTACTCCCTCTACTATAAAAGCGAAGAACTGGATGCCCTGGCAGGGCTACCGCTACTGATCAATGGAAAACTGGGCGGCTATCATTTTGGGGAGATGAGCGGAAGTAATGATGAAAAAGTCGGTGTCTGGTGGCCGGGCGTATTGGAGCGGCTAAATGAAGGGTTAAACAAAGAGGAAGCTCCAGATTCAAACATAGAAAAACTGGAAGCCCGGGTAAAAAATGAACCGGAAAGTCTGGAAGCGCTGAATGAATTGGCACGAGCATATCGTTTGAGTCCGGTGCATGGGCCTGAACAGGCTCTGCCCATTTTGGAGCAGGCCTTAAAGATTGATCCGGATAATACGTTCACCCTGAATGAATACGGGATACAGTTGCGGGAGTCAGGCCAGATAGAAGCTGCTATTCAACATTTTGAATCCAGCCTGAAACGAGATCCCAAAAACACCTTTGCGCTGAATGAGTTGGGGTACACCTATATGCTCCCGCTGCAGAATTATGAGATGGCGATAAACTATTTCCAACAAACCCTGGAGATTGATCCGGATAACATTTTTGCCCTAAGCCATATAGGTAGCGCTTTTCGCGAAAGCGGAGATTATACCAGTGCCTATGAAATGCTGGAGAAAGCCAGAAAACTGGCACCTGAGGACAGCAATATTCAGGCACAATTTGAACAGATCAAAAGCCTGGTGCCGAATCTATCTGAAAAAATTGAGGACATCCGGGAGCATATCCAGCGCGGTGATCTGGATATGGCATTTGAGATATTAACTAATTTATCCGGTCTGACGAATAGCCAACAAAACCAAGTTAAAGTTTTATTCTCCCTTTATCAAAAAATCAAAAACAGCCCAAATTCAAAAGTTCCAAAAAGTGATTTAGGCACCAAAGAAATTAATGAGATATCTAAGTCATTTATGCTCCTGCTTGATAAGATTGAAAAGAATAAAACCGGGGCTCTGTTAACGGACGTAATAAAGGAAAAAGAGCAGGAAGCAGAAGATGCTGAAAAATCGGATCCTAAAATAGCATTGGAATTATACCTCGAACTGGAAATTTATTATTCCGAAGCCTTAGTAGACGAACCGGAAAACGTTTACTGGCAACGCCAATACGGCCTAAACTTTGAAAAGATCGGGGAGCTTTATTTTAGTTTAGTTCGGTTTGATAAAGCCGAAGAATATTTCCAAAAAGAGATTGCTTATTTCGAAGGTCTTGAGTCCAAAAATCCGGATAAAGACTGGATAGATATGGCGCTGGCAATTGCCCGTGAAAAATTAGGTGATATTTCCTTTGAAAGCGCCAATTTTACGGGTGCTGAAGGACATTATCGCGCCGGATTAGCTGTCTTCAAATACCCGGCTTCCCAAATGCCGGATGTGGTTAAAACCCGGGGCATTCTTTATCAAAAATTAGGAGACACCTTAGATAAATCCGGTAAATCGGAAGAAGCCCAAAAGTATTGGGGATTTGCCAGTCAATTATTAAAAACAGGAACTGACGAAGGGGGAGCCTTTCAATTAATTGAGCTTATTCAGAATGAAGCGATAGACGTAGCCGCCAATGCATTGAGTGTATTCGCCGAAAGACAGGAAGATAAACTGGTAATACCGGAGATTAAAAAAATCCAAAAGGAATGGGATCGGATTCAAATGCAAAAATGGGAAGATGATCAGGAATACCTTCAGTATAACAAGCAACGCCTGCGCCTGAATTTATTGGAAATCCTTTTACAGCTAGAACCCGAATTGGATGAAAATATTCAACTGACAAGCAAGCGATTAACCCTCTTTACCGAGGTTTTAAATTTCAGTAAGGAGCAGATTATTTCAGACCAAATCACCCCCGTGGTAAACTTGCTGGTTAATTTTATTTCCTTTTTCACGCCCGGAAAACAGGAAGAACTTCAAAAATTCAACGAGGAGTTTGCGAGCCTTGAATATGACCGATTCCCAGGCCAAAAAAATGACACTAAAAATCGCATCATTTCTATTATCGACGATGCGCTCTTCCTCAATCAACCAAGAGCAAATACCCAAATTCCGGATGAGCCAGATATGCAGCAAAAACTCGGAGAGCTGTTTGATCTGGTTGAATCTTATGACCTAACCAGATTACAACCGGCCATGCGGGAATTCAGTTTCTTTTTAAAAGGAAGAACATTTACTGAATGGGAGAAATACATACAGGACATTGATGAGTTGGAGCATAAAGAAACCCGTATGATCCATTCTGATTCGGAATACCAAAAACTAAAGAACCTTAATCAGGAAAAGATTTTATATTTTCTCCGCAATCTACGAGACAGGGAGTTTCCGGTGGGTTAGTGGGCCCGATTGCATCGGGAGGTGTTCTGTTGTTCTGTTGTTCTGTGGTCCTGTGGCCCTGTGGCCCTGTGGCCCTGTGAGTTAGTGGGTTAGTTTTTTAGTGATTCAGTGACCTCATTCAAAATTCAAAATTAAGACTTCAAAATTACCCAAGCAGTTTCTCTCTTTGCTGAATAATATTATCCGACACCAGGTATTCTTCAAAATCGAGGAGGCTGTCGATGATGCCTTTGGGGGTGATTTCGATGATCCGGTTAGCCACGGTTTGGGTTAATTGGTGGTCATGGGACGTGAAGATCATGTTGCCCGTGAAGTTATTCATGGCTTCATTGAGGGAAGTAATCGACTCCAGATCCAGGTGATTGGTTGGCTCATCCAGCAGCACAAAATTTGGATATACCAGCATACTGCGGGCCATCATACAACGTACTTTTTCGCCACCCGACAAGACCTTAGACAGTTTGTTTACCTCCTCTCCGGAGAACAACATGCGACCGAGGAAGCCTCGTATAAACTGCTCATCTTTATTTTCCGAATATTGGCGCAGCCAGTCAATCAGGTCAATATCCTTATCGAGTGCGAAGTAGCGATCATTTTCATTGGGCACATAGGTAGCTGTGATCGTCTGTCCATATTCTACCACACCGGTATCCGGAACCGCTTCTCCGGCCAGGATTTCATAGAGTGCTGTAATAGCTGCACTCCCCTGCCCCAGCAGTGCAATCTTTTCACCCTGGTTGATGGTAAAGGTGACATTGCTAAAGAGCAGTTCGCCATTTTCATCCCGCTTGCTCAATTCCTTTACGCTCAGGATTTGGTCGCCCGGAGCCCGGGAAGGCTGAAAATTGATGAAGGGGTATTTCCGGCTGGAAGGTTTTATCTCCTCCAAATTCAGTTTTTCCAGGGCCTTTTTACGGGAAGTCGCCTGGCGGGATTTAGAGGCATTTGCCGAGAAACGTTGGATAAACTCCATCATTTCGGCGCGTTTCTGCTCGGTCTTTTTATTCTTATTGGCCATCTGGGCCGCTTTCAACTTGGTTGACTCATACCAGAATGTATAGTTACCGGTATAGATGTTGATCTTTTGAAAGTCGATATCGACGATGTGCGTACACACCATATCCAGAAAGTAACGATCATGCGAAACGACAATAACCAGATTCTTAAAATCTGCCAGGAAGTCGGCCAGCCAGGTAATCGTGTTGGCATCCAGGTCATTAGTAGGCTCATCAAGCAGCAGGATATCCGGATCGCCAAAGAGTGCCTGGGCGAGGAGAACTTTTACCTTTTCGGGGCCACTGAGTTCAGACATTTTTCGGTAGTGCATATCCTCCCGAACGCCCATATTGCTCAACAGCTCTGCTGCATCATTAGCGGCATTCCAGCCACCCATCTCGCCAAACTGATTTTCCAGATCAGCGGCGCGCATGCCCTCTGCTTCTGTAGCATCCGGATTCATATAAATGGCATCCTTCTCCCGCATGATCTGGAACATCTCCTTATGCCCCATGATAACCACATCAAGCACCTGCTCCTCTTCAAAAGCAAAGTGATCCTGGGTCAGTACAGCCATCCGTTTGCCGGGTTCGAAACTAACATGCCCGCGATTGGCCTGGATTTCTCCGGACAGAATTTTCAAAAAGGTGGACTTTCCTGCGCCGTTGGCACCAATAACAGCATAACAATTGCCGTGATTGAATTTAAGGTCAACATCTTTGAATAAAACGCGCTTCCCATATTGGAGTGCTAAATCGCTAACTGTGATCATCCGAAATTATTGAAAATGCTTATGCAAACTGCTGGCTTTCAGGGCGCAATAGTAAGAATTATTTTCCGCTTTTCCGCTTTTATGCTTTTCCGCTTCCGCGGATAAACCAATAATCCGATTTAATGTTATCTTCCTATATGGAATCAAAAGCACCCAATCGAAGCGCTCAACAATTTAATGAATACGAGAATTTTTCGTTTCATCCACACAATGTATTGTTGGCTTTGGTACTTTTTGGATTGTCAACGCTTTTTCTGTCGATGACCATTGCCTTCGTTTACTCCCGGGTGCAAAGCGATTTGCCACCGATTAAACTACCCAATATCTTCTATTTCAACACCCTGATCCTGGTGGCCTCCAGTGGCACCATGCTCTGGGCAAAGCGATCCTATCAGGAAGATAATACCCGGAATTACCAAATGGCTTTGGCCAGTACCATTCTACTGTCTTTCTTTTTTATGGGGATGCAATATGTAGGTTGGAATCAACTCATCGGGCAAGACATTTTTATCAATACAGACAACTCTGCCGGTTATCTGTATGTGATCTCCGGACTCCACTTTGCGCACGTGATTGCCGGCATACCTTTTTTGCTCGTTTTTCTTTTTGTGGCCCGCAAGCGGATGAAAGAGCCTGTCAGCGTGCTCGTTTACTTCTCTGATCCTGAAAAACGGCTAAAGCTTCGGCTATTGACGATCTATTGGCATTTTCTGGATGCGCTCTGGATATATCTGGTGCTGTTTTTCCTGGTAAATTATTTGGTTCGGTAGCACATTTCTGACATTCATTTCTTAAGAAAATTTTAAACTCTATAACCAGTTGTGCCAGTTTGATCAGGGATGTTATCTTTGCAGCTTAATTCGGCGCTACTGTTTCACGAGGCGGCTTCTTTGTTTGTCAGTTAGAAAGTGTGCTGACCGGCAGATCGGATTTAAAATCCGAGGTGACGATCACATAGACAAAGTAGTTTTCCTTTCGGCGAAAGCCAAGAGTCTGGAAGTATTAACAAACTTCCGGCTGCGTTAGAATGTTCCTTTCTCAGAGATTAGAAGCTCTACAATAGATTCTGTTATTGCTGAGAAGCAGGAGTCCTAAAAAATTGTTTAAACTCAAATCCTTTTGGGCATGAAAAAGTTATTCCCTTTTATTTTAATTGCTTTTGGAGCGATCCTGCTGGCACAGTGTGGCGCGACAAGTGCACAATCCAAAACCTTAGAAATCAGTGGCACCCTCAACGGCGCTGCCAATTTGCAGGTAAACCTGGATAAATTCAAACTTAACCGGGCCAGTGAGGCCATTTTACGCGCTGATGCGGATGCTACAGGTGCTTTCTCCCTTAGCTTTCCGGAAGGATTGGAGCCTGGGATTTACCGCCTGCGTATTGGTGCCAAGAAGGTAAATATGGTACTTGACGGTACTGAAAAAGCGATTACCGTTAATGGTGATTTACAAAATCTGCCAACCTTTGGCTTTGAATCAACAGGTTCTAAATCCTGGAGTACTTATCTGGATGTCATGCGGTCTTTAGTAAACCGTACGATGGGTGCAGACAAATTGATGGGTTTTGTGGAAGAAACTGAAAATCCAATGGTTGCGATGGCTACAGCCTACCGCGCACTTGGCAATAATGGTGCCTACCTCAATGTTCACAAGAAAGCGCTGGAGCGTATGCGCGCCACCTATCCGGAATCGGAATATGTTGTTATTTATACCGAATTTATTGACCAGGCCGAAGCTGCCTATGCACAAGCTCAAGCCGGACAACCTATTCGTGTAGGCATGGAGGCTCCAAATATTAGCCTGCCAAGCCCAGATGGTAAGACTTATGCCCTTGCAGATCTGAAAGGCAAGGTGGTATTGCTTGACTTTTGGGCAAGCTGGTGTGGCCCTTGCCGCCGGGAAAACCCAAATGTGGTGCAGGTATATAATAAGTATAAAGACCAGGGCTTTACGGTATTCAGTGTTTCGCTCGACGGACTGGACACCCGGACCAAGTCAAATTTCAACTCGCAGGAGCAAATTGATCAGCAAATGGAAAGTTCCAAACAACGCTGGGTTCAAGCCATTGAAAAAGATGGTCTGCCTTGGGAATACCATGTTTCTGATCTGAAAAAATGGGAATGTGCGCCGGCTCGTCAATATGGCGTGTCCAGCATTCCGCGTACCTTCCTGATTGATCGGGATGGAAATATTGCTGCTGTAAATCTGCGTGGAGTAGAGGCTATTGAGCGCGAAATACAAAAAGTATTATAATAGATATGATTGCTGGATGCGGGTGAAGGGCACAAAATGTTTTCACCCTCATCCAGCATAATCTAATTGAAATCCAAAGGTGCTCCCCGCTCCAAGTTGGCTTTTTACCCAGATTTTACCGCCATGTTTAGAGATAAACTCTTTGGCAATGGAAAGCCCTAAACCCGTTCCCTGGGTTTTATCATTTTGTACCCGGTTATAGCGCAGAAAAATCTTTTCCTGATCCTCCGGAGATATACCGGGACCTTGATCTGTTACTGTAAACACCAATTTACCCGGTATTTTACGCACGGCTATATCAACCTGCTGCCCTGCTTCAGAATAGCGTAAGGCATTCGATAAAAAATTGATCAGCACACTGGTCGTCTTTTGGATATCCACTTTTAACGGAGGCAGGTTTTCTTCCAGTTTGCAATTCAGGGCAACTCCTTTGTGCTGGTATTGTCGGGAGGTACTGTTTAGGGCCCGTTCCACCAAATCCTCGGCACGGCATTCATCCAGTTCAAGGCTGATATTTCCAGATTCGATGCCTGACAGATCGAGAATTTCGTTGACCATTTTAAGCAGTCGGCTGGAGTTTTGTCGGATCGTCTTGGTTAATTCATGTTGCTCTTCGTTTAAGACTCCGATTCGATCATCCTCCAACAGCCCGATGCTCATATCTATGGCCGAAATAGGCGTTTTCAACTCATGTGAAACGGTGGCCATGAGGTTGGTTTTTTTCAGATCCTTCTCTCTGAATTCGGTGATGTTTTTCAGGATAATTACGATGCCGCTGTCACTTCGGTTATTATCTGCATCCAGTTCTTCCCGGCCTTCTACGTGCAGAATTTCTTTTTCAAAGTAATAGGTCTTTCCATTTTTATGTACGGTAAGCGCCGGATACAAGCGATTTTCCTGGATACTTCCCGTGAGAATCTCATTTTCTATGTCACGCATGAGCTCATTATGCCCGCCCACCTGTTGGATTGTTTTCCCTACAACTTCTTCTTCTGTCATGCCAATCAGCCGTAAGGCAGTCGAATTCGCAAAAAGTACCGTTTGCTGAGAATCCAAACCAATAATGGCTTCCTGCATTTCTCCGATAATCATCTCAATGCGTTTCTTTTCGATAAGCAATTGGGCCACATTCATGCTCTCAAATTCATTGAGTTTTTCGGCCATCTGGTTAAAAGAAGCTGCCATTTGACCAAATTCATCCTGCGACCGAACATCCAGCCGTTGTCCATAATTTTTTCGGGTAATTTCCCGGATAGAATTGGTTAATCTCCGAATCGGGCGCACGATGTATTCCGGAAAATAAATCATGGCAAACACGGCAAAGCTGAAAAAGATAAGGCCAAGGATGATCAGCATCAGCATCACCTGATTGGCCAGTTCGATGGTTTCTTCGATTTGTTCCTGGGTACGCTGCTCATTTACCTTCTGAACCTGCCGGAGGAGATTGCTGATATAATTGATCTGCATGTATAACTCCAGGGGCATATCCTCTGCGCCCTCATATTCTTTGGTCGTGGTGCGTAGTTTATTGACGTCCACCCGAATATCTTCCACCAACTCATCCAGTTTGGGATCATCCGTCAGCATCTGCTGGAGATTGAGAAAGGACTCAATCCGATCAAAATTTTTGCGGAGGTTTATTCGGCGGAAGCTCTGTGCAGCTCCTTTAAAAGACAGTGTATATAAGATATCATCAATATGAATGATGATCTCCGAATTGTATTTTGTTATGGCCTGGCTAACCTGCAATTCCTCAATACTCCGGCGGGTAAGCGTATCTACATAATAACCGGCCAATCCTCCGAAGAGCACCAACATAGCAAACATAAAAAGCAGGATCGCCTGAATTTTAGTTTTTATGCGGAACCTGGGAATCCAGCGAGTTGCCATGTTTATTTAGATTTTAGACATTGCTAATGTAGCGATTCAAACACAATCCTGTACCAAACTTAAAAAAAATGCCCTCATCATTTCTGATGAAGGCATCCGGATAATGCCATAGTTACATTAAAAATCTACACGTGAGATTTCTAATATTAAGCTGCGTAAAGGTTTTTGGGATACCGTCTTTCGATTTGTTCACGCAGTTTACGACGGGCAAAGAAAATCCGGCTTTTAACCGTGCCAATTGGTAATTCTAAGTGCTCGGCAATTTCTTCATATTTATACCCTTCATAAAACATGGAAAAGGGTACACTATAGGTCTCACTCATCCCGGTGATCATGCCGGTTAGTTCAGCCATGATAATATTTGATCCGGCCAGATTTAGGTCTGCCTGGTCTTCTTTTTCAAATACAAAACTTCCTGTTGGCTCACACGAGGTATTGCGATTTTTTTTCTTGCGGTAAAAGTTGATAAAGGTATTCCGCATAATCGTAATCACCCAGGCTTGAAAGTTCGTCCCCGATGTGAATTTCTCTTTATTATTAAATGCACGAAGCGCAGTTTCCTGAACCAAATCTTTTGCGTCTTCCACATTATGAGTTAGCCGATAAGCTACAGGAATTAATTTCTTTTGTAAGCTCTCAAATTGGCTGCTGAATTCAATAGTACCCATACGGAGTTGGTTTTAGCAAGTTTACTGGTAAATCGGTTTTCCTAAAAGTTGCACTTCTTAAGCTGGCTGTCGGTTCTGTTCCAACAGATGATCGATCAGAACATATATGGCCAGAACGATCCAAAGGCTTCCAAAAAATACGGCAACTTCCATTTTCAATGTTTGTTACCTATCCTATGCCAAAGCCCGTACCAGTTATGCCAAAAAATTGAAAATAATACACAAGTGATTGATTATCAATCACATAAACTAATAATAATTTTTAAAGTCTTTTCGGAAAAAAGTACAAACCCTTTCATTTTGGAAGGGTTGCTTTTCATAATGAAAAAATGGCAGGCAGGAGAAATTACTTGGCGATGCCGTATTCCTCCATTTTACGATACAGCGTGGTCAGGCCAATTCCTAATAATTCAGCTGTACGCGTTTTATTTCCTTCGGTAAAGGCTAAAACCTTTCGGATGTGCTGTTTCTCAATAGCACTCAGACGTAATGCATTTGGTTCTTCCTCCGACACAGAGTATAGAAAGTCAAAGGGCAAAGCTTCGGTGGTGAGCAACTCATCGGAAGCCAGAATAACGGCCCGTTCGATGACATTTTTAAGTTCCCGGATATTGCCGGGCCAGGAATGTTTTTCAAGTGCTTTCTGAAAAGCCGGATCCATGGCCGGCGGACGCCGATTCATTTTGCCGGCGATCATACGGATAAAGTGTTCGGCCAAAATCCGAATATCTTCCCGACGTTCGCTTAATCCCGGTAAATGAATATTGAATACTGAGAGTCGATAGTACAGATCCAATCGGAAATTGCCATTATCTGATTCCTGGCGCAGGTTTCTATTGGTGGCAGCAATGATGCGTACATCCACTTTCGTCTCCTTGGTATCTCCTACTCTCAGAAAGGTGCCCGTTTCCAGAACACGCAATAATTTGGCCTGCAACACCAGGTCCATTTCGCCGATTTCATCGAGGAAGATCGTGCCGCCATCAGCTTCCTGAAAAAGCCCCTGCTTATCCCGGGAAGCGCCTGTAAATGATCCGGAAAGGTGCCCAAACATCTCACTTTCCAATAATTCTTTGCCGAGCGCACTACAATTTACGGCAACAAAGGGTTTATTATTCCGATCGCTTTCATAATGGATAGCCTGGGAAAAAACTTCTTTCCCGGAACCGGTTTCGCCAGTCAGTAAAACGGTGGTATCTGTTTCGGCAACTTTGCGGGCCAGATCCATGGCCTTTTTCATTGGAGGCGACTGGCCGATAATTTGGTCAAATCGATGCAGCCCGGCCACTTTGGATTCTAACTCTTCGACCTTAAATCGAAGCAGTGCTTTCTCAGCAGCCTGGTTGACCAACGGAATGATCTTATTATTGTCATCGCCTTTGGTCATGTAGTTAAAAGCCCCATTCTTGATAGCTTGTACACCATCTTCGATTTTACCAAAGGCAGTGAGCAGGATCACCTCACAAAATGGTTGTGCTTCTTTTAACCGTGGAACGAATGAAACGCCATTTACATCCGGTAGTTTAACATCACAGATAACCACGTGGATACGCTCACGTTCGAGTTTCCGAAGTCCCTCCTTGCCAGTTTCTGCCTGGAAGACATTAAAACCTTCCAATCGGATAATACGAGAAAGCAGATTTCGGATATCACTTTCATCATCAATAATGAGGATGTTTGCCTTAGAATTAGCCATAGATTAGGTGCGGCTTATTCGTTGAGTCCCCAGACCCAATGCCCGCGGGAGTCAAAATAACCAATTTTATCTCCTTTTTCTACTCGAAAGAGTCCATCTCCGGCATAAGAGATGTATTCATAGTCCGGCTGGACAATTAATTCACCTTTTAGGTTGGTCAGGCCGTTTAATCCGCGGATTCGGACCTTGGCGTAACCGTTTTCAAAATCTTCAATCTGATCGTATTTCGGCCCCACCAGTTTGATTCCCTTGTGGTTGATCACACCCCAACGGCCTTTCTCCTGTACAACGGCAACACCGTGTTGAAACTCACTGGCCCGGTCATAGTAACCATCATACATTCGGCCCTGCTCCGTAATAAAGTAAATACCATCCACCGGGTCTTTTACCAGACCACGGCCTTCGCTAAAGTAATACAGGCGGTTGATACTGGGTTCGAGCAAAACATTCCCTTCCTTGTCGATCAAACCGGCTCGCCGGTATCCCTCATAAACGACTGCTTTGCCTTCCACAAAATCCAGGCATTTGCTAAAATTGATTTCAATTGTTTCTTTTCCGCGGGTATCAATATATCCGCAGCGGCCATCGCGATGTACTGCTGCTAAGCCATCCTGAAAATCGGCTACTTTAGCAAAGTCCGCATCAACAACCAGTTTCCCATTGGCGTTGATAAAGCCATAACTCTCTTTTACTTTTACAGCAGCCAGCCCTTCCCGGAAGGGACGAATCTCCTGGTAGCCCTGATCTGTTATCAGAGTTCCCCTGCGATCGATCATGCCGTACCGTACCCGGTCATTCCCATAGGAAACCTTTGCCAGGCCGTTGTATTCAAATTCATAAATTTTGAGGTACTTCGGACGTAACACATAACGCCCTGTCTGGTCTATGATGCCATACTTTTGTTCGGACACTACCCGTGCCAGGCCATCTTCAAAATCATAGGCTTTTTCAAAGATTGCCGGAATAACCACCTCGCCGGTTCGATCAACGTACCCGTATTTGCCACCTTCAAAAAACCAGGCCAACCCGGTTTGAAAATTGCCCGTGCGGGTAAACTTGAAATCTACCACAACCGCTCCAGACTCATTGATAAAGCCCCACAGTCGGCCTACCTTTACCGGCACCAGCCCTTCGCTAAAATCCCCAACGGCTCTGTATTGACATTCAATTACCTCGACACCCGCTGCATCCACAAATCCCCAAAGGCCATTGCGGCGCACCGCCAGATAACCTTCACTAAAAGATCCTATTTCCTCATAGACCATATTGACACGCACCTGTCCCAAGGTATCGATCAGTCCGTATTTCTCTGATTTTTTATAAATCCGCAAGATTTTATTATCGGTATTCTCCAGGAATCGTACCTCATCGTATTCACAGGGAATCAATTCTTTGCCCAGGTCGTTTACCATCCCCCATTTACCATCCCTGGACACAATAGCCACATCGTTTACCATATCCTGGGCAAAACTAAACTGCGGCTCAATGATCAACTGCCCCAGCGTGTCCATATAGCCCCACTCACAGGATTCGCAGGTCAGTTGGGCTTCTTTCTCAAACTCGACATCATACTGGGTATAATCCAGCATGTAGGAAGGGGTGATTTGATCCCGCAAATAAGAAGAAAGGTTTCCCAATCCCGAATTACCGGAGTTGATGCTTCCGCTGAGCTTTCCGCGAATGCTAATACGGGCCTTGCCTTCATTAAATTCGCCGATAAAGGCAAAATCCTTCCGGATGAATTTTCCAATTCGGCTAATTAATCCGTGGCGGCCATTATTAAAAACACAACGAGCCAATGGCAGCCCTGCTTCAAAATCGCTTAGGCGAATATCCCAAAGATTAATTTCTGTGACCAGCAAGCCTACTTCATTGTTGACCAGTCCGTAAGCCACATCAAATCGGTAGGAAGTACGCTCAAAGTCATATACCCCGGGTTTCTCAATACCTACCAGTGTAAAGCCAAGATCTTTATGTACAGAGATTCGATCAAAGGAGGGGTCAATCTGGATTTCGCCATCTGAGAGTCGGCGTAAACCCCATTTATCAGTGTCGGAAGAGTAAAACCATTCAAAATCTTTCAGGATATAGGGGATATCGGTAATATCTGCCAAACCAGACGAGGAGCGTCCGATGGATATGGTGAAGTGATTGGCAAAAGCTACCTCACCTTCAACTGCATGTCCTTCTGTATCAACCTGGAAAAGCGTCAGGACCTCCGCTTTATAGGATTTAATCTGGCCTCCGGATCCATTAAGTCCTCCTGCCGGCGGCACAACCCGGTCAAAATGTGCCGGCACAACTAATTCGCCCAGTTGATTAAGCAATCCCAATCCGTTAGGTCCTTTAGCAAAACTGAAATCTTCTTTAACCGGTGCAATATAGAGGTAGTCAAAAGGAACCACGATGCTGTCTCCCCGACTAACCAACCCCCACCTGCCCTGAATATTTACCCGAAAGAGGGTACCATTGAATGGCTGTATTTCATTGTAACGGGGCTTAAGCACCCAGGAGCCATTTTGATCAATCAAACCAAGTTGGCGGTTTCGTTTAGCGATAGCCAAATCTGCCGTAAAGGGATAAAAGTCATCAAAATCACCCTGAGTCAGCAGCTTTTTATTGGGGATGGAAAAAAGGAAGGAACGCCCATCCGCGTAAAAGCGGATAAAATCGGCAGAGATGAATTCGTATCCGCCAAAACGGGCCGGGACCGCATTGGCCAGTCCCCATTTATTGTCTTTTTTGAAAAAGACCAAATCCGCTCGTTCTACGCGAATTTCCTCATATTGCGGCGGTAAAATTTCCTCTCCGCGGGCATTCAGTAAGCCCAGGTAATCTTCATACAACACTTGGAAATAAAACTGCTGGTTTTCTTCCAGCAATTCAATTTCATCATAAACCGCTTTTGAAATTTGTTGTCCCTGAAAATTGACGATCCCCCAGTGCAGATTTCGCTGAAAAGCAATAAACTGATCATTCAACACACGCACAGATTCATAACCGGGGGGCAGGATCACATGCTCGTGCATATCGATTACCATCCACTGGCCGTCGAGCAACACAGCGGCCAGGCGATCACAGAGCACCTTTATATCTTCATATTTTGGGGAGAGAATCTCCGTACCGGCAGGATCCAACAGGCCGACGCCACCATTGCGTTGCATCACCGCAAAACCGAATGATTTGAATTCACCGATGGCCTCGTAGATGGGTTCTACAACAATTTCACCGTCTGCATTGATCAGTCCCCACTTGTTTTCCATTTTGATTGGAAAAAACCGCTGGGCCTGAGCATTGGAAACGATCCAAAGCCCAAAAAAACTAAGCAAAAGTCCAAAGCGCATATAGGAAATTGGGAGTATTAGTTTTTGTGAAGGTAATTATTCCGACTATTCTAATACATGCAAAATTGCTAAACCGGAAAAATATGGGTTTCAATTGGTATTCAAACCAAACGAAGTTCGACCCAAAATATTAAGTATCAGCCTGAAAATTTTGTGCAATCACAATATTCCGACCAACTTTAACAAATATCCAGATTCTCTCGCAGCTTTAATAATTATCCAGCCCCAATTTAGAATAAGGTGCCTTGATGCCGGGAACTGGTTTAGAATTTTTAATACTTAAGTCTTAATTTTGAATTTTGAATGAAAACCAACTAACCAACTAACCAACTAACCAACTAACCAACTAACCAACTAACCAACTAACCAACTAACCAACTAACCAACTCCCGATACAATCGGGACAAACTCAAACTACCTCTTGTCCACCCCAACCACATTCCACAACTTACATCCGGAACCGGAACGACGTATCCGGGAAATCATGGAACAGCGCCATCCCCTAAGTTTATTGTTGGATGGAGTCGCAGATGTCCGAAATATCGGGGGTTTGTTTCGCCTGGCCGATGCGGCTCGTTTAGGAGAGCTCATCTATTTAGGTGCCGGAGGCGATTGGGCACCGGGCAAAAAGGAGAAACGTATTTCCAGATCTACGACCAATTATGTGCCCTTTCGGGGAATATCGAGCTTGGAGGAACTCCCGGAGTATTCGCTTCTACTGCTGGAGTGGACAGATAAAAGTACTTCCATCTGGGATTTCAAACCTGCACCTGATCAAAAATACCTGCTGGCACTTGGCCATGAAGAAACAGGCATCAGCCGGGAATTGCTGGATTCGGGGGCACCTTGTTTGCATATTCCCATGTATGGAATGAATAGCTCCATGAATGTGACTCAGGCAGCGGCTATAGCGACCTATTGCCTGTTGGAAAAGCTAACGCTTAAAACCCCGGAATAACAAACGCTCGCCTGATTTTCCTTCCCGCAGTTCTCCTTGGTGGAATGCTAAATGGCCGCTTACAATGGTGCTGTCCACCCGGCCTTTAAAGCCAAAGTCTTCCAGTGGCGACCAGCCACATTTGTAGTAGAGTCCGGCACGGTTTACCTCCCATTCAGGATTCGGATCAAAGATGACCACATCTGCCCACATGCCCTCGTCCAGATAGCCGCGTTCCTGCATCCGGAAGATACGTGCCGGGTTATGGCACATTTTCTCCACAATACGCTCAATCGAAATACGGCCCTGCTGGTGAAAGTGCATCATTAGGTTAAGACTGTGCTGTACCAGTGGCAAACCTGAAGGCGCTTGCATGTAATTGCCTTGTTTTTCTTCCCAGGTATGTGGGGCATGATCGGTAGCGATCACATCAAATCGGTCGTCAGAGAGTGCCGCCCACAAGGCTTCCTGATCGCTGGCTGATTTGATTGCCGGATTGCATTTGATCAGACTCCCCTTCTCTGCGTACCAGCTGTCATTAAAAAACAAGTGGTGTACACAGACCTCTGAGGTAATTCTTTTTTCTTCCAACGGCGTTTTATTCTCAAATAGATCGGTCTCTACTGCCGTAGAGATGTGCAAAATATGTAAACGGGTGCCAAGTTCTTTGGCTAAATCTATCGCGTGGGAGGATGACAAGCGACAAACCTCTGCATCCCGGATTTCCGGATGGCATTGAAAGGGAATATCATCGCCATATTTGGCCTGATACATAGCCAGACGTTCTTCGATCCGGGTTTCGTCTTCGCAATGCGTAGCGATCAACAGATCGGATTCGCCAAATAATTTGCGCAAAGCACGCTCATCATCCACCAACATCTTTCCGGTACTGGACCCCATAAAGATTTTGATACCGCAGACCTTTTCCAGGTCAGTGCGCAGGGCTTCATCGGCATTATCATTTGTGGTGCCCATGAAGAAGGAATAATTAGCCAGACTCACCTGAGCGGCACGCTGGTATTTTTGTTCCAGTAAATCCTGTGTTACGGCAGGTGGTTTTGTATTTGGCATTTCCATGAAGGAAGTTACGCCTCCGGCAACAGCCGCTCTGGACTCCGTATAAATTTCGGCTTTGTGTGTCAGTCCGGGTTCCCGAAAATGCACCTGATCATCAATGATGCCGGGTAACACAAATTTTCCTTCCGCATTAATCTCTGTATCCGCAGGCCGATCAATCTGACCAGCAATCTGCTCTATCCGTCCGTTGCGGATAAACACATCAGCTGTAAAGATTTTTCCCCGGTTGACCAATTGGCCATTTTTGATCAGTATAGTTGCCATCTTTCGTGTTTTAACGCTGGCGAATTTAGCAAATTTTCGAGACTGCCCGCTAAGGCAGCTAAGGTCAATAGAATGCTTAGATTTTAATTTGACCTCAAATCCAACATCCAACTTAATCTCCAATTCTTTGCTCCAGCGGAGCAACATCTTTGTAGCAATTTCAAATTACAGATTTTTAAGCTCCGTAGGTGCGGCACTTTTTATTTCGGGTGCCGCCCCGATGGGGCTCCTATTTTGTTTTGGCGTTTTTTCTACAAAGATTGATCTCCTACGGAGATGGGTTTGCCATAATGTTGATGCTAGCTCCTCTTTGGCCGCCAAAGGTGGAAAAAAGGGATTACTGCCTTCTACTACTTTTTACGCATTTTAGGACCTGCTAGCTAAATCAGATAATGCTAAATTATTCTGGTTTGGATTAATATTCCCGGCATTTGAGGATGAGGCGATCCGCAGGAAAAAAGGGAAGACTATAGCGGCCACGGTAGAACCCAGTCTCAACCATAAACCATAAACTATAATCTCTAAACTTTAAACTATAATCTGAAACATTGCCTCCGGCGGCATCTTTGCCATGATGCAAAGATGGGTAAATCATCCCGATAGCTATCGGGAGTACCTGCTTTTTAACGCTGCGCTGCCCCGAAAATGCTAAACTAGCTAAACTCGCCTCAAGTCTGAATTTCTGGCTAAAAATCATGTTGATGCACTAGATTTTTTATTTTGCTCAAGCTCTTTTTGCTCAGACAGTACCTAGTTTTTAACGCATTTTAGTGACTGCTCACTAAAGCAGCTAATGCCAAAACTATTCCATTATGGATTAAAATTTCCGGCATTTGAGGATGAGGCAAAAGATGCGAGCCTTTAGCGGCCACGGTAGAACCCAGTCTCAACCATAAACCCTAAACTTTAATCTATAAACTATAACCTATAATCTCTAATCTCTAATCTCCAACCTACATTTCGCTTCCAAAACTCCTGCAAAAAAAGTTCAGGTATATAAATAGATTTTAATGTCCCGGATTCAAAAAATAAAAAATAGGCGCATAAAAAGCATCTTGATAATCGTTGGGATCAGAGCTGCCCATATCGTAGTAATATGGTCTAAGTGGACCGACCAAGTCCAGATAGGATCCCATTTGAAAGGTTTGGCTATCTATAAATAAAAATTGGTCAAACGTTAATCCGATAATTTCATTTATAAGTTCAGGAGTTGCCTCATTGAGTTCAAGCGCTACATCTTCCTTCGTTTTACTAATCCTATAAATTACGCAAACACTTCCATTCCTTGTTTCCTCCAGATAGCTGTCGGACAGCGCAGGTTGCTTCGGAATATCCGGGCCAGGTATCCCAATATTAAGAACTCCCTGAAGAGGCAACTCAAAAAAATACGTCTGTACAAATTGTTCGGTATCCCCTTTTAGTATCTCCCAATCTGCAAACAGCGAATAGGTAGTCGTTTTTTTCACCCAAAGGAGGTCTGGATTATTAATGTAAAAATGATTTACTTCATTTTCAGAAAAGGGAATCCACCCTAACTTTTTGTGAATGGATTCGGTTTGTTCAGATTCCGTATCAATGTGAACAGGGATAAGGCCCAAAATCTTATTGAAAAAAGTATTTGATTCACTGTTATAAAACCAAAGTTGCTTCAGCACAACATAATCGAATAGTCCCTCAATTGGAACCTGGTACTGGTATCTTTCTATTTCTTCCCCGGCAGGGGAAAATGCCGATAAATGGTAAACTAATTCTTTCCGAAGAGCCTGGAAATCCAACGGCTCATTGGTTTCCAGAGAATACATGGTCAGCTGTTTGTTGCCAAGTTGCTCAACCAATAAATGGGAAAGAAACTTCTCGGCCGGGAAATCGGGAAATCGCACTAAATCCACTTTGATGGTACTCACCCAATTAAAATCACCCTGGATAAATTGCTCGGAATAAACCGTTTCCGCCTCCAAATCAATATTAATTTCCGAAACAGCTGCCCAACTTATTGCCGGATCATCCAGGATTATGGCAATTGGATCCTGGGAATAAGCAGTCACAGTAAGTAACAGAAAGACCATGATCCGAAGTGTTTTCATTCCTGTATCCATTTGAATTTTCGCCAAGATGATTAGACCCGCAGCGCACCCCGAAATCCTCTTGCTGCATAATAAGACTCTGCACCATTGTGATAGACAAAGACTTCGCCGTAGCGGAAATCCCCAAAGATAGCTCCACCTAATGCTCTAATCTCCTTTGGCGTTTTCAACCAGCTTGAAGTTTTAGTATCAACAGGATGAATGTCCTGCAAAGCCTGATATTGTTCTTCTGCTAATAGCTCGATACCCATGGCAGCCGCCATATCCATCGCCGAATTTTTGGGAGGATGCGCTTTTCTGGACTCCAGGGCTTTCCGGTCATAACAAAGACTCCTGCGGCCTTTCGGACTTTCTTCCGAGCAATCGTAAAAAATGTATTCCCCCGCTTTAGAATCGAAGTCAATGACATCCGGTTCACCGCCTGTGCTTTCCATCTCCTGGAGCGACCACAGTTTTTCAGGATTAGCTTCCAGCTTTGTTTGGATTTTAGCCCATTCAATATCCGGGTGGCGCTGTCGGTTTTCTTCAAAACGTGTTTTTAATACGCTGATTAGTTTTGCTTGTTGATCAGGGGATAGATTCTTTTTAATTCCCATTTTTTAGCGTTTTAGAATATATACCCGAATCAAAGTGGTTTGGGTATAGTTTAACCTGGCATCTTATTCTTTACAAAGTAAACATTGTTATTTAAAAAAAAACAGGAGTCATCCCGAATTTCAGATCGCTCTGGAATTCGGAATAACTCCTGTTTAAAAGCAGACCGCCATTTCAATACCCAAACAAGCGCTTAATCATCATCTTCGTCTTCGGCTCTACCTGCGTTGATCAAACCTTGATTGGTCTCTCCATTTTGCGGCTGCACATTATTTGCTCGAATTTCAGAATGTCGGATTTGGCCTCCTAAACTTCCTACTTTGACAAATACTCCAACAGTGGCCAGGGAAACAACTAAGGTGGCAATTGTGAGTGCGTTGGCAATAGCCAGCTTTTTAAACAACACAAAAACATTGATAATTGAAAGCACTCCCAATATTCCCATCAACCAGATTGCTTTTTCGGCAAGCTCTTCGTGTTGGCTTATCAGACTTTCTGACACACCAGGTAAATGCTCGACCGTTTCTTCCGCTCCTTCGCCTGTTAGAAAAACAGGAATAGTGAGAACCGCCATAGCACTAAATTTAACTAAGGCTACTTGTTTTATGGTTTGATTATTTGAAAATTGACCAAAAGCTAAAATGCCTACGCCCAGGATTGTTCCGACAATTGGGAAATGCGTGAGCAGCAGGTGCACATGTGTTGCATCCATGATTTTATTTTTAGAATTATACCGATTCCTGGTGGCTTGAAAATCAAACGCACCGGGCAACAAGTACATGATAATTAAATTGAAAAGCGCTAAAAGGAAAAACCAGCGCCGGGAGGTGCACGCAGGCCGTTTATGAGTAATCCAGGCGTAATAATAGCAGTCTGAAAAGGCGTGCCGAATGGCTTTTGGGATTGCTTAGATAAACGGTAATCACTGGCAGCCCAAAGGTTTGCCGGGTAAATATCGCTACTGGATCTAAGCTCCTTAAACTGCTCAGAAAAATCGGAATTAAAAAGTACGACCTGATCCGAAACCAACTGATGAAATGCCAGTCCGATATAATCGATAAGATCATCAGCCTGCTCATGAAGCGCCTGATGTTCAACAGCAGTCATCGTCTCCTGATGCCTATGCGGAACCAGAGCGTGGAGTAATTGAATCCCCGCCGCCAAAAAGAGCAATATGTTTTTCAGCTGATGCATTCTACAAGGATACCTTATTTTACATTTCCGGTAAATGATTTATGTCATTGTGAATGGATGATAAAAATCAACTTGCCAATTCAGGCAGGGTAAGGTATCCAGATCAATGTGGTTTGGGAGTAAGCTCTGCTATTTTTTATCCGGATATATTTTCCGAAACACCAGCAAAACAACAAAAACAATTAGCCCTAAATAGCTTTTACTATTTGCCTCCCAACTAAAATCCTCCAAATTGAAAATTGTAATTGAAATGGCCATAATCACAATGGCCAGGACTGTAATTACGTCTAATTTTTTATTTAAGAAACTCATGTTTAAATATTAAAGTTATACATCCGCTTGCTTTTGCTGCCCCTCGGAAAATATGGCGTACCAATTATAGTTGAGCAAGGCGATAATTCCCAGTATGAAACTCAAAATAATCAATAAGTAATAAAACAGAGACACGTTTAAATCCAGCAGCGTAACTATTAAAATTAACCCAATCGCTGCATAGATGATCAGTTGGGCCCTGTTTCTGAGACGCACATATTGAGGAGGGTACTCCAGAAAATACATCATAAAATTAATGCCCAGAAGGAACAGGCACAAGGCATATCCAAAAATTTCTTTTTGGGAGATAAAATGAGCATCGTGGTGATCATAATTTTCAAATATTCCGGAAAAACTCATTCCGATCAAACCCAGAGCGATCAATGTTGGGATATATAACATTTCCAGCAAGCTGCTATTCAAAAAACCAGGCTTGCAGGTTCTGTCAGAAACCAGCGTAAAAAATAACCACCATAGGGCAAAAACAATAATAACGGCTAAGGTGAAATTCACCCAGGACTGAATATTTAAATCAGGTAGTGCACCAACGCCATTGATTATCCCGGCAATCACCTCTCCAAAAACAATGATGGTAAAGAGTCCGAGTCGCTCCGACATGCTGGCCGACAACCTGAGAGCCATTGAATCTCTTCTTAACAGGAAATGTGTAATAAAAGGCGGCAGGTAATTCAACAAAAGTGCGCTATAAAAAGCAATCTGAATATAGGGTTGCTCCAAATAAAATGTTGAAAACATCAATCCAAAGGAAGCCAAAAACAAAATCGTATAGGGTCTGTTAAGCCTTCGGTGACTCCGGTCATAAAAACCGACACTCCACCAGAGATAGGTAATATACAGTTGCATGACCAATAGCACAATGGTTACATTAAACACCAGCTGCTCTTCCGGACTATCAAGAGTTATTACCAGCGCTGCCACAATCAGCATTTGCCACAGGGTCATTAGCCTGGTCCGCAAGCCGGAAGACCCATGCAGGTCGTGGTATAAACTGCCATTGAGCCATCCCCAGAATATGAGAGTGAAAAAGAAGAAAAATTGGGATAGGCTCGAAAGACTCAGGTGTTCTGCCAGATGGTGTGTGATTTTGGCAATAGCCAGCACATAGACCAGATCATAAAAAAGCTCCAACCAGCTTACCTTCCGTTCTTCATTTTCAGCAGAGAACTTTTTGGGCGGGCCCCACCAGGTATTTGATCGTACATTTATTTTCATACTTAGGTGTTAAAGATGATAGTAGTGTAAAAAAGGTTTACGTAGCGATGCTTACGCTCGCTTTTTATGCCTTTCTCAGTACAAAATCTACATCGGCTTAATAAATTACAACATACGAGTTAGTCCACTAGAATAAAATTGGTTTTGAGATTGATTTTTCGCCTACTTAAATTAGTTGTTCTGAGTGCTTATTTCACAAACACATCTAACCGGAAATTTTCTTTTGGCGTTTGTAACATTGTGGTTATGCAATTCATGTTTAGATCCAAATGTATGCCAATGGGTTATATTTCCATCAATAAGTTTCGTGTCGATCCAAAAAGTGTTCTGTAGTTCAATTTTGGAAAGCTGCCCATTATCAATCCGACCACATAATTTGAGTTGGAGGGTGTCAATGATATTTATGCGTTTTTTCTTATCCGCTTTTATCAGAAATTCAACCTCTTTTTCTGTGGGTAATCGCCAGCCATCCGGACAAACAGAAAAGGCATCCTGCACCCCGTAAAATATACCACATTTATCCATATCAGATTCTTCCGAAGTCCATGTGGAAGAACTATTCGTTTGAAATCTCAAATTTTCGGCAAACCAATACAAGTTATCAATCTGAATGTACTGGTATGAATTACCATCTCTGACATCTTGAAATAATTTACCCGAACGAAAGTGGTTTGGATATATGGGATTGGCTGTTTGATAAGTTATTTGGTAAAGAAAAATAATACCTATAACAATTGCACCTACCTTCATCTAAATAATTTTTATCGGAATGTTTCAAAAACACCCCCAATAAGACATAAAGTCCCCAATAATAGTAAGCCATAAGCCCACAATTTCATGGGCAGAAAATAAAATTCGTTAACCTGGTATGGATCGGAAACCAACCTTCCATGCTCAATTGTCTTGATATCAGTCAGCCAGGTTGCTATTCCACTTAACAAAAAAACAATCCCAAAAAGAACCTGATTGTCGCATTCAACCCAGGAGGATCCTTCCCAATTCGTTGCCAGCAATTCTCGTAGGCCAAATGTGATAAAGAAGAAACCCATTACATAAATTGGAATAAAAAATCCCTTATTTTTCCAGTTGGTAAAAAGCCACATCTTAAAATTTATCTTTCTGGTACATACGGGCAAATAAGCTGCAACATACAAAAATGCAATTTCCAATTCCTCAAACCAATTCCCAGGATTCATCATCCACTAATGACATGGAGTGGTTCTCTGCTTCACCATCAACAAGGATCTCAGCCGTAAACCAGGGTTGTCCAAATTCATCAATATCGTATATTTCGACAATTGGGTTTTGGGAAATTATCAATTCAATAGTATTGGCTGTCCATCCGGGATTAGTGATGCCCTGGGCAATTTCCCGTTCTCGTTGGGCTATATCGCCATCCGGCACCCTCAGCAGGCGGATTTTGTCTCCTGTCTTTAATTTTGTTCTATCGGGCATAGTAGCATGGGGTTAATTAGTATGTATTTCCGGACAAGGCTTCAATTTAAAAAAAGTCTGCGTTTTTATTTTAGTTTATAGTTTATAGGTGAGAGGTTATAGATTATAGATGAGAGGTTATAGCCTTGCCCCTTTTTCCTGCGGACCGCCTCATCCTCAAATGCCGGAAATTTTAAGCTACAATGGAATAGTTTTGGCATTAGCTGCTTTAGTGAGCAGGTTGAAAATGCGTAAAAAGTTATGAGTAGCAGAAGACATTAACCTTTTTTCCACTTTTGGCGTCAAAAGTGGAGCAAAACCGCCGGCTGGTGAGGCTTCGGCTAAAAAGTGCAAGCCTTCCGCTGCACCAGCAAAACTCGCCCTTTTTCTTCAATTCTTTAATGACCTTTTTTGATACCTGATCATCTGGCTTCGATTACCTTCTGAGCAGGCTCAAACAGTTGCTGCCGCTGACGCTTCAGGCTTCCCCTTTTTTCCTGCGGATCGCCTCATCCTCAAATGCCGGAAATTTTAAGCTACAATGGAATAGTTTTGGCTGTAGCTGCTTAAGCAAGCAGATCCTATAAACAAAGCCGAGCCCTCACGCTTTAAACGCTTCAAACGCGTTAAACCTTCGCGAAGCGAACACAACCTCATCCACAAATGCCGGAATTTTTAATCCATATTGGAATAATTCTGGCAGTAAAATTAAAAAGAGGCTGAACCGTTTGGAACACCCCCTTTTGTTAGACAAATCCTACCTAAAACTACTTTTTGAAGGAATTTCAGGTAAAAATTATAATCTACTCTGCTTTTTTATCGCTTTTCTTCTTTTTCGACTTCGATTTTTTAGCTTTTGATTTCTCTGCTTTTTTTGCCTTTTTTAGCTTGGCTGTCAACTTTTTCAAAGAATCCTTTGTGCTTTTTACTTTCTTTTTTAATGTCTTTACTTTACTCATGCTATAATCAATTTAATACAGTTAATTTACAATTTGTATCAAGTCAAGTAAAGATACCAATAAATTAACATCCATTTGCTTTCCGACTATAAATCCTAAAATTCCTCACAGGAGGCGCCAGCCGTTTCATGAAAAATCAGAAAGTCTTCGATAAATCCAATCTCCTGGGAAGTATTGACGATCCCTCCGTTACATTTTTCGGTAATGGCTATATTCATCTGGATAGAGTTTTGATAGGCACCCAGAATGCACGCTTCATATACCAAAACGGAATCACAAAGGGTTTGTGCACTCTGCGCATATATACAGCGGTAACAGGTTGGGCTGCCTGGATCATCATCATCCTTGGGTGAGCAGCTAATGGAAAGTGTCATCATAAACAAAATACAGTACAGATAAAATGGAGGTCTTTTTAAGGTGCTAATTGTATCAAAATTCATTATTAAACCAAATTTTACTTTTTTGTAATGAAGTCATCCAGTGATTTAAAATAAGCCTCCGGTACACTCCACATGGAAAAATGTCCGGCGTTCGGTAAAATAACCAGTTCACTATCCGGTATAGCGCTGTGCAGTAGTCTAAAATCATTTGGATCGACAAAATCCATTTCTCCGCCAATTATTAGTGTGGGCATCTGAATTTCTTTGGCCTTTTCTTCTAATGTCCATTTCTTTTGTTTAAAAAACCCAGACTCCCATATCTTTGGATCCCGATTGTAATGCCTTTCAAGTCTGGTAAAAACTTCCGGAACAGTATCCAGGCCATACCTGTATATTTCATTGTACTTATCCCTCAGCTCTGCCTGGGTAGGTTTCCGGTCCAGTTCAACCTTTAATTCTTTTTTTGTTTTTTGAAACACCTCATTTCGATAATCAAATGTACCGAAAGAGGTACACGGTGAATTAGACAGAATCAGGGCATTGACATTTTCAGGATATTTAAGAGCATAGTGAAATGCCACAATACCACCCCAGGAATGTCCTAACAAATAGAAATTTGTAAGACCAAGTGCTATTCTGACGGTTTCTACTTCCTCCACAAATCGATCCAACTCCCAGAGGTTTTCTAAATCCGGTTTGTCGGAAAAATAGGAACCTAACTGATCGTAAAAATAAATAGTGTATTTCAGGGTATCCAGATATTCCGGAAAGTTTTCAAAGTACTCGTGCGTTGCTCCCGGACCACCGTGCAGCAACATAACAGGAGTTTTGCCGACACCCATTTTTTGCGTCCATACCTGATTATCCGGATCGATATTGATCATCTGCACGCCGTAAGCATTTCGCTTTTGGTCAAAGATTTCATCTTTTATTATTTGGCAGGCTACCTGAGCAGGCAGATGACAAATAATCAGTAAAAAAAAAGCAAGAGACAGGTGTAGTTTCTTTTCCATATACTCCCTTATGCTGATTCAAACAAAATTAGTTCAACTTGTTTTCCTTTTTCGATGCTTACTTTATGTTTTGACGGTGCGCCTTCGTTTATCCATAGTCCGTCACCGGTTTTAAACCGTTTCAGGGTTCCATTAAAATCAACAAGCATCTCACCGGCCAGAACATATCCGACATGGCCCTTCATACACCAATCTGTTTCGACAAATTCATCGCTGAATCTTAATAGTCTTATTCTTTTGGCACCATCTGAAAAGATCTTCTGGGCTACTCCCTTTTGAGGTTTCTCCCATTCCAGGGCTTCAAAATTAATTAGGTAATCGTGCATAGATTATTTTGGTTTTACAGCAATTCAACAGGAATGATTCATTCACGAGGGCTCATTCATTTTTGTCAAGGCCTGCAGTACAACCATCGCTTTATACTTATCTTTTGTATCAACGAAAATATGGTCATGGTAATATCCGGCTACCACATTACAGCTAATATTATTTTCACCAAGGGCAGAAGCGAATGCAGCCGTCAAACCAACTGCTTCCAGTGCAGAATGGATATTTAAAGTAATCCAGGCAGCAACAAATTCAAAAGGCAAACCAAGGCGCTCTGCATCTTTTTTGGAGACGATGACCGTTACTCCTTCCTTTTCCTTTATTTCACATATTGTGATTTCTCTTGGAATGGCGTTGATATCTGATACCGAGGCAAAGACATATTCACCCTCATTCAGGACCGGCTCCATGTTGGCGATCAGTTTTTGTAGGGCGGTTTCTCCTGGAGTTAGGGGCATTCTTTAAGGATTTTATGTTGTAATAATTGCGAGTAAATGTCCAAAAACACCAAAAACAAAGCAATGCAAGAAATCAAATTTAGCAAGGTCAAAACTGCGTTATTTCCCTTTCCCTGGAAACGCCAAACAGCATAGACCCGAAGCGGAGTGATTTGAGTCGTTTTCACTTGCCACTACGTTTCTGGTATAGTTTGAGGAGGTAGCCATGTGCACCCTATAATTCCAGGTGTCGCCCCGACGGGGCTTGGATTTTGGTTTGGGTTATTGTCTACAAAGATTTATCTCCTACGGAGATGAGGTTCGTGTTTTTAATCACAGATTTGGCCGGAAATTTTTATTTGCATTTATCTTGTTTATAATATTATACACGTAGAACACCAGAGTTAGGGATCAACTTTTTGCTCCAGCGGAGCAATCTCTTTGTAGCATTTCAAATTGACAGCCTTTCTAAAGCTCCTTAGGAGCGGCACCTTTCCACCAGATCATACTTAAAGCGGTCGTCATTGAGGGTAAAGCCCTTGATGAAGTTGTCGCTGCTCATTTTGCCTTTGCTGGTTTTTGATTTGGTGGGTAGTTATACCCAACGTAGTTTGGAATTTAGGAGAATCAGAGGCCCTTACCGCAACCTACTAATTAAAACCTCACTTTTCCAGAATCAGCTTTTGGGTAAAAACCCTGTCTTTGTAGCTAATTGTCAAGAAATAGATTCCATCCGCCAGGTCTACTATTATTTGCTGGTTTATCCCGGTAAAATCACCCGAATAGACCAGATTGCCTAACGTGTTGAAGATAGCGATTTTAGCATTTAGGAATTCAGCTGATCTGATTTGGATGACTCTATTAGTTGGATTCGGGAAAATCTGGAAATGATGATCGTCAGGCTGTTGGACAGTAATTCCTGAAAAGATACTCGTATTGGTATATAATCTGGTAGCGCGAACGGGCGATCCCGTAGTCGTTCCAGCTATTACGACATCCAATTTATTATCGCCGTTTACATCCGCAATAGCGGTACTGGCAAAATAGGCGCCAATTAAGGAGTCTGCCAATATAAAGTTATTGGAACCTGTATTTTCATACACATTAGCGATGATGCTATTGTCGGCCAATCCGCCGGGACCGGTACCGACATGTAACACATCAAAATCCCCATCGTTGTCGAAGTCCGCAAAGGAGCTGGCCCCAATTAAAGTACCTGGAAAAGGCGTTCCGGGAAAAAAGCTATACTCCCCCATTCCATTATTCAGGTATAATTTGGCGATCAGTTGCTGCTGATCATTCTTCCCACATAACAGAATATCAGTATCTCCGTCATTATCACAATCTGCATAAGCAATGTCTCCCTGATCAATATGGTCGAAGGGGGTATCAGCTATCAGCGTAAATGCACCTGCTCCGTTGTTGCTGTATAATAAAGTAAGCGGGACATCATTGCTGTTTGTGCCGCACATGAGCAAATCCAAATCAGTATCATTATCGATATCCAGGAATTCAACCGCACTGCTCCACAATGCTTCAAAAGGCTGTCCGTTTAATTCTGTAAACATTGCCGAACCATCGTTGCGATATAATTTCGTAATAGCCGTTCCCGAAATAGTTAAGCCTGTAATCAGGAGATCCTGATCCCCATCATCGTCGATATCGGCCACATCAATATTGCCGAAAGCCACTGCTTCAAAGGGCGTATTGGTTGCCACCGAATATCCGCCGACTCCGTCATTTAAATAGAGATTAATGGTGTTCAGAGGAGAAGAAGTTGATCCGGTAATAATTAAATCGAGGTCATTATCGCCGTCAACATCAGCAAATTCCACGGCACCGCCATAAACATTTATGAAGGGCAATCCGGTGATTTCCGTAAAATTCCCCGAGCCATCGTTTTCATACAAGGTAGTCAGCACGGGACCTCCTTTTCCGGTAATAAGCAGATCCTGGTCGCCATCATTGTCGATATCGCCGAAAGTCATGGCGCCCACATCGGCATCCTGAAATACCTGCGCAGTGTCAAATTGGAAGCTTATTGATTGAGCAAGACTTTCCATTCCGGAGAGGAGTGCCAGTAAAAAAATAAATAGACCTTTCATGCTTATAGTTCTTGTGGTTTTCAACGATTGAATGCTGCTGCCAGGCTAACAACAGACCTGGCGGCCTGGTTGCGCGAAAGTACAAATTGTGCTTATTGACATCTTTGTTTTATGGCGATTATGTTGTTGGGCGTCAAAAGGGGGTGGTAGGTGGGGAATAACGGGATATAATGATCTATGCGTTGACAAATTCGAAAGGCCTATGCAAAGCATTTGGCGATCAGTTTCACAAAGGTAATTCTCCTGAGAATGGCGTCATTATTGAGTGGATATGCGTTGAATTGATTTGGAATCCCATCAAAGTGGACAAAGCAATAAGGCAGGTAAACCTAAACGCTGCAATACACTAATCAATTTGGGAATTCAATTCCGATAAAATATCTTTTTTATTAACATTCCATTGTTTCAACACAAGTTGTCTTACCCAACCTTTTTTCCCAGTAAGTTCGCTTTTTATTCCTTTAAACTCCAACTCCATAAATCTATAACAAAGATTCAATCTTTTTTTAATCGGTGGGTGAGACACTTGAATTGGTTCGTTCTTAATCAAAAACAATACTTCCAAAAACGAAAAAAATGCCTCAATTCCATGTAAACATTTATCAATCGGCATACCTTTCATCATTGAAAAATAATTAATAGCACAATACGCAGCAAATGCATCTGATTCATACTCCTCCAACCAAGAATCATGTTTTAAATCACCGGCCTTAACGTGCTTTCTAAAATAACCCAGTTCATTTGGCTGAGTTTTTTTAATATGCAAAACAATATGACCATATTCATGGGCAGTTACAAAAAAATTACTTACAACAGTATAATCTTTTACATAGATTCCATAAGAGTCATTAAGTTTATATTTTAAATGCGATGTATTGCCTTTTTTCAAATAACTTACAAGAACATCCTTAAACAAATCAGTGTACATCGACTTTGATTCTAATTTCTTAAGATTAATCTCAAGAATCCCACCTATTGGAATTTTTGTATACTTATCTGTTACAAGAAACGTCATTCCTCCGATTAAAGAAATAACTAAGTAATAGTGAAACAAAAACAGCCCCTCATTTAGTAATATGATCGAATCCTTATTGGGTGACTGAATCACCTTAGCATTCACAGTACCGATAGGAAGCGTAGCATAATAAATACTCTTGGGATCAGATATAAGGCTTTTTCTTGCAAGTTTCTTAAAAATACTGTAGTGTGAATGCAAGAAATAAATAGAAAGAGAGGGTTCGTATTTAGAAAATCGTCTTCTTTTAAATATTTTTGGAAGATTTAAAAATATACCGTGTTTACTAAAATATGCCTTTCGAGTAGTTTGAATTCTATAAAGTTCGGTTCGACTTGAGTCAATAAATGAACCTGCTAAATGAGTTCCCGTATTCTTAATGTAATACCGATGTAAACTTTCTATAGATTTCAGTGTCTCGCTTTTCCTAAATCTCATTCAGCACACCAAGCTTTTACTCCTGTTCTAAAAATCACAACAGTAATTGCTGCTAAAATTAGAGGATTAGCGCTTATCACACCAGTTAAAACTAATGGCAACAAAACTGTCGTAACGGTTAAACTATAATCTTTCAATGAATCACTAGTACTTTCTAGCGCAGCACATAATTTTTTCTTCAATTTGTTCTTCGAAACAATTTCTTCAGAGCTGTTTAATAAATCATCAATGGTCTTTATATCTTCTTTGCTGAGTTCACGAAAATTCTCATCGGATTCAGGTAACAGGTTCTTACTATTACCCAATTCCAATTGAAAGAACATCCAATTTGCTTGCTCGTAAACTTCATTTTCAAACGCTATAATTTGTTTCTTATCCATTGCTCAATTCTTTTATTTGGGTTACAAATTAAACATTAAACTGAGATATGTACTAGCGAAGTCCATTATATTTAGTGCCAAACCCCGCATTACATAAAGCCATCGACAATAGCCAATAAGTTGAGGGTTGCCTGATACTACTTCCTGGTCCCAAACACATGTTCGATGATTTCCTGCCCACTCGTCAGTGAGCCTCACGGACAGGTAGGTTTACTGGCTGATAATGCATACCGAAATAGTTTGATTATTGGCAACTTTAGTGATTTCATGTTTTCTGAGCGGATAAAGTCCCATAACAATTCTCATTGAGCCTGTTAATGTGCAATTAGAGTCTCCAGATACTTTATTCACCCTTTTTGATAGTCCGTACCCTCCAATTAATAGGAAAACGACTCGATCGACTTTTGGAATTAATCCTTTCCGCAACCAAGCCCGTCAGAAAGAAAAACAGGACTCGTAAAAGACGCATCATGCGTGGAACAGAACGTCCTATTTACGAGTCCAACTATCGGCCTACCATTTAAAGAGCACTAAATAACCCTAAAAAACCATCCGAAAAAAGTTCAATAACTCATAGCAGAGAACGGATCAGTATTGCTCTTATTTACAACCAATAGTTATCTTTTTTTTCAAACAACTTTTATCCGCCTTGGAAATTTAATTCTTCTTTCTTTTATCTCTTAACTTAATGGGGTTGATGCGTTGTTGTGCCCAGTGTTTTAATTTTCTTTTTAGTCAGCATAAATATGTTTAAAGTGTTTATGTTCTTTTTGGTCGTAGGTCTCTGCAATGAAGTCGTAGTCCAAAAGGTCGTTTTTTATCCAAATTGTCTCGGTGTCTTTAAAAGTCAGTCCTGATTTCCTGTCAGTAATTGCTAATTCTGAATAGTCAAAGTTCACCGTATAAATGTTTACTTGGTCGTTGTCACCAGATAAATAGTTGTCCGTGTCGCCAAATTGAATGAATGCGAGTTCTTTGTCAGTCAGGTCTTTCTCGGTCAATTTCTTTTGATGTCCGTCTTGGATTATTGAAACGGGAAACTGCTTTGGTCTGGCGATGATGTGATTGATTTTTTGGTAACGGTGTAACTGAAAGCCGTACTTGTGTGTCTCTGTCGGCTTGATTATTACACCTGTCTTGCCTGAAAAAGTCATATACGCGAAATTGAAAAAGAACGGCTCTACAAAGTCGTCAAATGGGTCTCCAAAATGCGCTTTGATTTTTATTAGATGTGGGTAAATACTTGTCAGGGCTTGTGATGTCTCAAGCATGATGGCCGTGTCCGAAAGACTTTGCAGTCCTGGGTCAATGTCATCGTGATTGTCTATTATCGTCCTTCGGTCTATCATTTTTTACATTTTGACTAACGGTAAAATTTGGTACTGAAAATCAAAGGTTTACTATTTTTCATTTTTCTGTCAATTTACCTAATTTTTCGCTTTTCGTTAGCTTGAGAACTTAATCGGTTCTCTGATATGTTGAATTGGACACAACGGCCAAGGGCTCTGCGTAGCTTTTGAAATAAAGAAACAAATCCGCGAAGCG